>WFRT01000133.1 GCA_015486445.1 Pseudomonadota bacterium
GCCCAAGCATCTCGACGAGCGCAAGATCAGGGCCCTGATCCCGGTGGAAAAGGATGTCGACTGCCTGACCTTGGGCGGCGCCGCCAAGGTTTTCGCCGACGACTTGACCGGCTTCCCCCCCTGCACCCCGACCGCCTGCATGGACATGCTCCATTTCTACAACATCCCGATCAAGGGCAAGCGCTGCGTCGTCCTCGGCCGCTCCCTGGTGGTCGGCAAACCGGTCGCCATTCTCCTGCTGCGCGAACACGGCACCGTCACCATTTGCCACTCGCGGACCGAAAATCTCGACAAGGTCTGCCAGGAAGCCGATATCCTGGTCGCCGCCGTCGGCCGCGCCAAGATGGTCAAGGGCACTTTCGTCAAGCCCGGCCAGATCGTGATTGACGTCGGCATCAACGAGGATCCCGACAATCCCGGCAAATACTGCGGCGACGTCGACTTCGCCGAGGTCGAGCCGATCGTCGAGAAGATCACCCCGGTACCGGCCGGAGTCGGTTCGGTAACCACCTCGGTCCTCTGCAAGCAGACGATCCTGGCCTGCGAACAGCAGAATCCGGCCTAACCGGCAATTAGATTTACTGTAACTATTCAGCTAAATTCTATCTCCCCTCTTTCAGGAGGGGGCGGGGGTGGTTTTTCTGAGCGGTTTCGGAAAGATTTCGTCGTTTTTCTTAAGCGAGCGGGAGCCCATAAGCATTGCAACTGTCTGAGCGTAAGCGAGTTTTGCAATGCGGGCGAAGCGAGCGCGAGGAAAAACAGAAATCTTAACGCTTAGCGAAGAAAAGCCGCGCTCGACCCCGGATTTGGCTGAATAGTTACACTGACTATTCATAAACCTTTTCCTGTTCATCGAGACCGACGGCATCGGCCTCGATGTTGCGGGCCGGCCGCGAACGTCCCCTCAGTTCACGATAGTACTCGTGCTGGATCAACAGGTTCATGATCTCGTTGGTCCCGGTCCAGATCATCATCAGGCGGATGTCGCGCAGGAGGCGTTCGACCGGATAGACACTGGTATAACCGATGCCGCCCATCACCTGCATGGCATTGTTGACCACCTCCCAGGCGGCTTCGGTGGCCACCTTCTTGGCCTCCGACACCAGGCGCCGGGCATCGCTGCCGCTGTCGATGAGCCGGGCCGCGGTATAGGCCAGGGAGGTTGCGGCATCGAGGGCGGCAATGCTGTCGGCAATTTTGAAATTGACACCTTGAAAGCGCATGATCGGCCGGCCGAAAGCCTTGCGCCGGGTCGTATACATGGTCGCCACTTCAAGGGCTCCGCGGGCCGCCCCGAGGGCCCCGCCGGCACTGGTCATCCTTTCCGGAATCATCATGCGGTTGAAGATCTCGCCCCCGGCATTCTCTTCCCCGACCAGGCACCGGGCCGGGATCCTGATCCGGTCGAAAACAATGCGGCCGGTGCCCCCGCCCCGGGTTCCCATGAGACCGTAAACCTTTTTTACTTCAACCCCCATATCGCGCTCCACCAGAAACAGGCTGATCGCTTCCTGGGGCGGATTTTCCGGGGAGGTGCGGGCATACACCAGGAAGATGTCGGCACCTTCGGCCCCAACCACGAAACGCTTCTGGCCCTCCAGGATATAGTTGTCGCCAACCCGGGTGGCGGTGGTTGCGGCCCCGAAGAAATCAGAGCCGCCCCGGGGCTCGGTCAGGGCCTCGGCGCAAAAAAGCTCGCCGGCCAACACCGGTTTGAGATAGTTTTCCCGCTGCTCGTCGCTGCCGTAAAGGCTCAAGGCCTCACCGACGATCGAGGGCATCGCGTAATGACAGCCCAGGGTTGAACCCAGAACCCCGACCTCTTCCATGGCCGCCATCTCGGCCACCCAGTTCATCCCGCCCCCGCCCCAGCGGGGGTCAAAACGGAGTCCCAGCAGTTGGTTGCGACTGGCGGAAACAATGAATTCACGGGCAAATTCAAGCTCGCCGCTGTCCATCGCCCGAACCAACTCCGCCGGCACCCCCTTGACAAACTCCCGGACTTTGTTTTTGAGTTTTTTCTCTTCTTCATTGAGCAGGAAATCAAACATTCTTCAACCTCGCTAAATTTCGGATTTTCAATCCGGTTGACAAAAACTGGGCAGATGATATAGCTGAATAAGGCATAAGCGGCTAAATACAACATGATTGCGCTTCATAACCGCCAACGGGAAAGCAATTGACAGATGACGGAAAAAGGCTGGCAGGTCTACATTCTCCGCTGCCGTGACGACACCCTGTACACCGGGATCACCAACAACCTTGAACGACGGTTGCAACAACATAACCAAGGGGTCGCCGCCCGTTACACCAGGAGCCGGCGGCCGGTAACCCTGGCTTACCTGGAAACCGCCAAAGACCGGGCCGAGGCCAGCCGCCGGGAAGCGGAAATAAAAAAGCTGAGCCGCCGGGCCAAGCTTGAAATGACAAAGAAAGGTGTAACTATTCAGCCGACCCCGCCCCCTCCTGAAAGAGGGAAGATAGAATTTAGCTGAATAGTTACAAATAGCGATTGTTTGGTTGACAAACTGCCGCTTATGCATATAGAATACTAACTGATCATCCTGAAAGGACTCACGAATCAGGGTTTTTGGTTTCTTCCATGTCGTCTTTGAGTAAATTGAGACGGGGTGGAAATACTTGAATCTTCATGGTTTTCGGCAAGGAAGCTTGAGAAATGAAAGTCAGCGAGATAATGAACCGGAACGTGTTTAGTGTCGCCCCGCAGGATCGTATCTGCGACGTAATTGACCTCTTCCTTGAAAAGAACATCACCGGGGCCCCGGTGGTCGATCAGGATCTGGTGGTGGGTGTCATCTCACGCCGGGATATTCTCCCCCTGGTCAGTACTTTCGACCTTGACTGCAGTTCCCTCGAACAAATCCGCCGGACCTGCTCACACTATGTCAGGGACCACATGCAGAACGACGTGGTAACCGTGCCGCCCGTCGAGGCGGTGGAAAAATGTGCCCTGATCATGACCGACAAGGATATCAACCGCCTGCCGGTGGTTGACGACGGCCGCCTGGTCGGGATAGTCACCCGGGGCGACATTCTCAAGGCCCTGGCCGGATTCTGCCTCTGCAACGGATAGTATATCACCCACCGAATTCTCACTTCTGAAAGAGCCGGCTCCGCTACCAGGCGACGTTACATTCCCCCGCCACCAAAAAAACTGTTATAGGCCAGTTTCTGCAGGGCTTCAACCGTAATCAGGGCTTGTTTGAGACGCTCCTGCTCGCTCTCGCGCAACGATTCAGGATTGAGATAGTAGTCGTATTTACGGCCCGAGACCACCGCTTCAAGCTGGGAAATGAATTTTGCATTGGCCAGCACCAGGTAGGCCTCCTGCAATTGACGGGAAAAATCCGCCTCGAAATGGCCGCCGGCCTCGAGGCGAAGAATCCGGGCCACCGTGTTGGTCTCGGTATACCCGTACTTCAGGGCGAAAACCCGCGTGGTCATGATCAACGGAGCCCAGCCGTAGAGCTTGACGTTGAACATCCCCTCGTGCTCGCCACTTTTTTCCAGGCGAAAATTCCTGAACATGGTCAGGGCCACACTCGACATTACGGCGCTGCGCGCCATGACCATCAGGGCCCCGAAGTTGTCCTGGATCATCTGGTGAACACGATCGCTGAACTGCTGCCCCAGAACTTTATTTCCGGCACTGTAGGCGATATCCATCAGGATAATCACCCGCAGCAGGTTGTCCTGACTCTGATCATGAAAAATAATGTCAAGTTTGCGGCGCCACTCCTCCACCGAACCGCGCCAGTCGGGGTTCGACGGCATGATATGTCCCTTGCAGAGAGCAAAGCCGACCTGGTCTAAAGCCGTAACCACCCTTTCGGCAAAAGCGGTAAAGAAATCGTCAACCGCTGGTGAACCGTCGGTCTCGTAGACCAGGGCGTTGTCCTGGTCGGTGAAGAAGGTCTGTTCCCGGCGACCGTCACTGCCCATGTTGAACCAGGCGAAAGCACAGGGCAGAGGGCCCATCTCGACACCCACCAGGTCGATAACCCGTTTAGTCAGGTCGTGACGGTAAGCGGTGATCAGGGCGTGAATTTCCATCACCCCAAGCCCCTTGAGATAGAGTTCCACGGCGATGACATTGAGGCGGCGATGCATTTCAACCAGTTCGTCGAAGGTGGATGCCACCCGGGCCCGTTCACGCAGCCGGCTGACCTCGGTCTGACGGACGATAAGATAATCCCGACGCTCTTCAAGTAGCACGCAGCCCTTTTCCAGCAGTTCGAGATGTTCACCAAGAGAGGAAAAAAAGAGCTGGCTGTCGGGAAGGGAGAGCAAAGCGGACAGGCGTTCTAGATCATCCACCCGGCCCTGCTGTTTATACTGCCGGTAGAGGGGGCTGAAATCGACAGAATTGTAATCGGTTGGCATATTCCCGGGTCTCCGTGTATCTCATAGGGAAAAACATTATCTCAGAAATAAACAAATAAGAAAAAAAAATCTACAAAAAAAGGGGACGCAGAAAACTGCGTCCCCTTTTTCAGAGTTGTCAAACCACCAGAATTCTAGCTGTAATCCAGGCCATGAACCTGCTCGCACAGGAACTTGCGGATTTCCATAGACGGCGGCGGAGTCATCGAGGAGACGATGATGTTGGTCAGCAGCGCAACCGGCATCAGGATCAGCGAGGAAGAGGTGAACGGAATCAGCTGCGCCAGCCAGTGACTGTTGCCCTTGCCCCAGAAGAAGAAGAAGGCGGTCAGGCACAGGCCGACAAGCATACCGGCGATGCAGCCCTGCTTGTTGGAACGGCTCCACCAGACCCCGAGCAGGAAGGTCGGGAAAATGGTGTTACCGGCGATCGCGAAGGCCATGGCGACGATCTGGGCGATCAGGGCGAACGGCTTGATCGCGAAGATAACAACAACCAGGCCAAGGACGAAGACCGCAACCTTGGAAACCATCATCCGGGAACCTTCGGAAGCGTCGGGATTGATGACCCGGAAATAGATGTCATGCGACACCGCCGACCCGGCTGCCAGCAGGAGACCGGAAACCGTGGAGAAGGCGGCACTGATCGCACCGGCGGCAAGATACCCGCAGAACCATTGTGGCAGCCCGGCCTTCTCAGCCGCGGTAACGACGATGGCGTCAGCCAGAGCCTTGACCGGCTGCACCCCGGCAATCGCGTTCTGGACGCGGGCGAAAGCCGCGTAAGCCGGCGAACTCCAGTAGAGCAGGCCGATGAAAAAGAGACCCCAGACAACCGACCAGCGGGCGTCACGGGTATTCGGGACAACGTAGAAGCGGGAGAGCACGTGAGGCAGACCGGCGGTCCCGACCATCAGAGTAAAACAGAGAGCGATCCATTTGTAGGTGCTGGCCACGCCCCAGGGCTGTACATACTGAAGGTTATGGGGATCGGTGGCATATTTATGACCGAGGTCCCAGACCGCGGAACCGTAGCCGATTTCCGGAATGAGATAGAAATAACCCATCTTTTTCGCGATGAAAATCAGCGGGAAAATAAAAGCGGTGATGATGATGACATACTGGAACTGCATGTTCTTGGTCGCACCCAGCATACCGGAGATGATAATGTAGGCAAGTACGACCGCGGTGCCGACGATGACCGAGGTCACATACGGCATCCCGAAAACCCAGGAGAACATCATCGCGATCCCTTTGTACTGACCGATAGCGTAGGTCAGGGAGATGATAACCGCGGTAACCGCCGCCAGCACCCGGGCGCCGTTGGATTCAAAACGGTCGCCGATAAAGTCGGCCGCAGTGTATTTACCGAAACGGCGAATCTGGCCGGCCATCAGGACCAGCAGCATAACGTAACCACCGGTCCAGCCGATGACGTACGCAAGGGCGAAATAGCCCTTCAAATAGAGGAGACCGGCCATCCCGAGGAAGGACGCGGCACTCATCCAGTTACTGGCGATCGCGGCCCCGGCGCCAACCCGGCCGATACCGCGGCCAGCGGCCCAGTAGTCATCCTGGTCCTTGGCCTTGTGGCCAATACCAATACCAATAAACGCAATAAGAACGGCAACCAGAATAATCGCCGGCCCTAACTTGAAACTGGTAGAAACAGCTTGCATAGAAAACTCCTTAACCTTAATCTGAAGTCAATCCAGATTTTTAAATTTCTGAAATGACTGAGTCCCTGAAAACGACGACGTGGTTAAACGTCTTCCTTACCCATCCGATCCTCGAGTCCGTCGATGAGGATATTGAACCAGATACAGAGCAGGATAAACATGATGATCAGGAACTGCCCGGTATACCAGTAATGGAACGGGAAACCAAGAAACTGCAAATCGGTCAAAAAGCTTTCACCCTGGGGGTTCCGCTCGACCATTTTCAGAAGAATCTGAAATCCATAAGTAGCCACAGCCCAGATGATCAGGATCAACCAGATATAGCCGACTTCAGCTTTCTGGAACTCACCCCGGGGCTTGAAAATGTTGACATGATAGCGATCTTCACTCATTATCTGAATCTCCTCCCTGCAACAATTAAGGTTGATTACCGGTTTCCGCAGCAGTTGAGAAATGATGAAAAATACGAAAAAAAGAAAACAGAATAACCTGCGGAACCCCTGAACAAACCATCCGGCACGCCTTAGCTCGGCAATGCCCCCCTTCCCTTGTTTTCACCTCCTTTCCGGGTTGGAGTCTGGTCCCGAAATCTTTATGACCATCACGGGACTGGTTAAGAATATATTAATTAGTACACTCTATCTAAAATATCGTAATCGTTAAGTCAAGAAAAAAAACATTATTCTATTTAACCATAAAACCATGAGCTATTTATCACAAAGCCAGCCCCGAGAAAATCCCCCCGCAAAAAAAATTACCTTTGATTATTCAGCAACTTATCAACAAACTCATGAAAAGTAGCACAGCTATAAACAAATTTCTCAAGCGCCTTTTAAATATGACCAAAGCAGTCCGGACTGCCCGCCCCGGCAAAAACCCGAAAGGGGATGCCGGCATCCTCCTGAAACAGTGTCGGGGGTCTGCCTGTCGGCGGATGAAGAGTGCAGGCCGGCTGTAAAAAAAAGACCAGGCCGCCCCAACCTGCCGCCGGCCGCTCTTTGGAAGGTACCGCCTTAAATCAGGAATGTTTTTTGCAGCAGTTTACGTTCGAGACACGCGGGTCAGGCAAAACTTATTTCCCCATGAACTCGAACGGCCCTGGCCGGGCAGAAGTTTTTTCCGGCAAAACTTCAGCCCGGAACAGATTACGCCGCGATTGCAAAACCGCCGACACCGGAAAAACCAAAATCATGGCAGCAGCAAAAAAAACCAGCAAACGCATTGGCGACCTGCTTATTGGCGCCGGGGTCATCACCCAGGAACAGCTTAATCATGCCCTGGCCGAACAGAAAAACAATCCCGGGAGGCTGGGTTCAACCCTGGTCAAGCTCGGCTATGTCAGCAACGACGAGCTGATGAACTTCCTCAGCGTCCAGCTGGGGACCCCGGCCATCGACCTCAATGATATCAAGATCAATTCCGACATCCTCGAACTGATTCCGGCCGATTTGGCCACCAAGCACCTGATCCTGCCCATCAACCGAATCGGTTCGACCCTGATTGTCGCGACCTGCGACCCCACCGACCTGTCGGCCATCGACGACATTAAATTCATTACCGGCTACAATATTGAAATTACAATTGCGTCGGAATTGAGCCTGAAAAACGCTATCGACAACTTTTACCAGTCGTCGACCATGCTGGATGAGATCATCGCCGAATTCGACGACTCGGACCTCGAACTGATCCAGTCCGAAGAGGAGACCGACACCCTGGATTTACGCCGGGAAACCGATGACGCCCCGGTTATCCGGCTGGTCAACAAGATCATGGTCGACGCCATCCGCCGGGGGGCCAGCGACATCCATATCGAACCCTACGAAACCTTTTTCCGGATCCGCTACCGCATCGACGGAGTTCTCTACGAGGTCATGAAACCGCCGATGAAGCTGAAGAACGCGATCCTCTCCCGGGTCAAGATCATGTCGGAACTCGACATCGCCGAGCGCCGCCTGCCCCAGGATGGACGCATCAAGATGAAACTCGGCAAAGGCAGGTCGATGGACATGCGGGTTTCGGTATTGCCCACCCTGTTCGGTGAAAAGATCGTCCTCCGCCTGCTCGACCAGTCCAACCTGCAGCTCGACATGACCAAGCTCGGGCTCGAGCCGGAAATGCTGGAAAAGGTCAACGAAGCCATTCACCAGCCCTACGGCCTGATCCTGGTCACCGGCCCGACCGGGTCCGGGAAAACCACCACCCTCTACTCCGCCTTGAGTGAACTCAACAAAATCTCCGACAATATCATGACGGCCGAAGACCCGGTGGAATTCAACCTGGCCGGCATCAACCAGGTACAGATCCGGGAATCGATCGGCCTGACCTTCGCCTCCGCCCTGCGCTCCTTCCTGCGTCAGGACCCCGACATTATCCTGGTCGGGGAAATGCGCGACCTCGAAACTTCGGAGATCTGCATCAAGGCGGCCCTGACCGGCCACCTGGTGCTCTCGACCCTGCATACCAACGATGCCCCGTCCAGCATCACCCGGCTCATCAACATGGGCATCGAACCCTTCCTGATCGTCTCTTCCGCCCGCCTGGTGATCGCCCAGCGCCTGGCCCGCAAGATCTGCACCAAATGTGCGACCCGGGAGGAGGTGCCGGTCAAGGCCCTGGTCCAGGCCGGCCTGGACCGGGAAACCGCGGAGGAAACCGTCTGCCTGATCGGCAAGGGCTGTGACGCCTGCAACCACACCGGGTACAAGGGACGGATCGCCCTTTACGAGATCATGACCCTGGACGAAGAGATCAAAACCGCGATCATCGACGGCGCCAACACCATGGAACTCAAGGCCATGGCCATCCGCAACGGCATGAAAAGTCTGCGTCAGAGCGGCCTGAGCAAACTCCGGGAGGGAATCACCAGTTTCCAGGAAGTCTTAAGGGTCACGGCCCGCGATTAGCCCACTTGATATTAAGCGCTAAACTTGCTAAGAGCATAGGGTCATCCAACCAGACTCGGGGAGGGTTTTGAAACATGGCCAGCTTGCAGGAACTACTCAAGATCATGATCGACAAGGAGGGGTCCGACCTCCACCTGACGGTCGCCAGCCCGCCGCAGGTCAGGGTTGACGGAATTCTCGAACCGCTGCCCCTGCCGCCGCTGACCGCGGCCGAAACCAAGCAGATGTGCTACAGCGTCCTGACCGACAGCCAGAAGCACCGTTTCGAAAGGGAAAACGAACTCGACCTCTCTTTCGGTCTCAAGGGGGTCAGCCGCTTCCGGGCCAATATCTTCGTCCAGCGCGGCACCGTGGCCGGAGCTTTCCGGGCCATCCCCTACGAGGTCAGGCCCTTCAGCGAACTCGGCCTGCCGCCGGTAATCGAAGAGCTGATGCGCAAGCCCAGCGGCCTGGTCCTGGTCACCGGCCCGACCGGGTCCGGGAAAAGCACCACCCTGGCCGCCATGATCGACCAGATCAACAACGAACGCCATGAACACATCATCACCATCGAAGACCCGATCGAGTTCATCCACGTTCACAAAAACTGCATCGTCAACCAGCGCGAGATCAAGGCCGACACCGAGAACTTCGGCAAGGCTCTGCGCTACATCCTGCGCCAGGACCCGGACGTCGTCCTGGTCGGGGAACTGCGCGACCTCGAAACCGTGGCCTCGAGCCTGACGGTGGCCGAAACCGGGCACCTGACCCTGGCCACCCTGCACACCAACTCCTGCGTCCAGACCATCAACCGGATCATCGACATCTTTCCCTCGCACCAGCAGCCCCAGATCCGCTCCCAGCTTTCGTTCGTCCTGCAGGCGGTGATTTCGCAACAGCTCATCCCGCACCGCAGCGGCCGGGGACGGGTCCTGGCCTTCGAACTGATGATTCCCAACGCCGCGATCCGCAACCTGATCCGGGAGGACAAGATCCACCAGATCTATTCCCAGATGCAGGTCGGCCAGACCAAGTTCTCCATGCAGACCATGAACCAGTGCCTGACCACCCTCTACCAGAACGGAAAAATCAACCTCGAAGACGCTTACGCCAAAAGCAACGACCTGATGGAACTGAAACAGATGCTGGGTCGGACTCTATAATCGCGAGAACAGCCAGGAGACAAGATGCAGATCTTCAAGTGGCAGGGGAAAAACCGCCAGGGGAAAAAGGTCAAGGGGGAGATGGAAGCGGTCTCCGAGAGTGTCGTCATCATGGCCCTGCGCAAGCAGGGTCTGAGCGACCTCAAGGTCCGGAAAAAACCGAAAGACATCGAAATCAACCTGCCGTTTTTCAAGGGCAGCGTCCCGGAAAAGAACGTCGTGGTCTTCACCCGCCAGTTCGCGACCATGATCAACGCCGGCCTGCCCATCATCCAGTGTCTCGAGATCCAGGCCGAACAGCAGGAAAACAAGGCCTTCAAGAAGGTCCTGAACACCATCAAGGATGAGGTCGAAAAGGGCGAGACCCTGGCCGACGGCCTGCGCCGCCACCCCGAGGTTTTCAATTCCCTCTACTGCAACATGGTGGAAGCCGGGGAAACCGGCGGCGCCCTCGACATCATCCTGGGACGACTGGCCTTTTTCATGGAAAAAAACATGAAGCTGAAAAAGAAGGTCAAGGGGGCCCTGGTCTACCCGGCCGCGGTGGTCTGCGTGGCGATCATCGTTATCGCCATCATGATGATCTTCGTCATCCCCTCCTTCCAGACCATGTTCTCCGGCTTCGGGGCCGAACTCCCCCTGCTGACCCAGATCATCGTCAACATCTCCAAATTCCTGCGCAGCAATATCCTGCTGATCCTCGGGGCAATCTTTATCATCATCTTCGGCCTCCGGCAGCTCTACCGGAAAAACGACAAGGCCCACCATTTCTTCGACAGCTTCTTTCTCAAGATGCCGATTTTCGGCATGCTCCTGCGCAAGGTGGCGGTGGCCAAGTTCACCCGCACCCTGGGCACCATGATCTCCAGCGGCGTGCCCATCCTCACATCTCTCGAGATTGTCGCCAAAACCGCCGGCAACGTGGTTATCGAAAAGGCGATCATGGCCACCAGGGAAAGTATCAGCCAGGGTAAAACCATCGCCGGCCCCCTGATGGAAAGCGGCATCTTTCCCCCGATGGTGACCCAGATGATCGCGGTCGGGGAAACCACCGGGGCCCTCGATCAGATGCTCTCCAAGATCGCCGATTTTTACGACGATGAAGTCGACGCCGCGGTCAGTGCCATCACCTCACTGATCGAACCCCTGCTGATGGTTTTTCTCGGCGGCATCCTCGGCACCATGATTGTCGGCATGTACCTGCCCATCTTCCAGCTCGGCCAGGTGGTACACTAGGCCGCAATACGACAACCCGCGCCGGCCCCGAACCACGGTCCGGGCCGGCGCGTTTTTTCCGCCCTCATCCGGGCCGGGTTCCGCCCCGCCCTCTCTTCGCCAACTCCCCGGCCTGAATTTCAGCCCGCCCCGGAACCCTTCCCGGGTAGACATATCCACGGGCAGATGATAGATAATAAGTGGGGCTTGATCAGAAGCCCGTCATCCCGCGAGGATCCATGGCCGAAAACAGCTTCATCCATTACGACCGTCTCCGGCGGCTGCAGGGGTTCCGGCTCCTGCTGATCACCCTGCTGCTTGGCGCCCTGCTGGTTTTCGAGTTTATCTGGCCGGAAAAAACCGCCAGCATCCCGATCTCCATTTACTGTTTCATCGTTCTGACCTACCTGCTGACCATTTTCTACGCAATCCGGTTGAAAAAGGTTGCCAACCTGCGCCGCTTCATCTACCGGCAACTGCTGGTGGACGCCACCCTGATAGCCATTCTTCTCTACCTGACCGGCGGTTTCTACAGCCTTTTTTTCCCGCTTTTCTACATGATCATCCTGGGCGGGGCCATCTATCTGCAGCGCCAGCAGGTTATCTCCCTGCTTTTTTACTGCACCTTTCTCTATCTCCTGGTAATCTTTTTCCACGTCCACAATCCCCTGCCGGGTTTCGTCCCCCTGCAGCCCCTGTTGAACAGCACTCACAAGATTGTTTCCCATCTTTTTTTCAACCTGGCTCCATTCTACCTGACCGCCTTCATCCTCCAGCTGATCGCCGAGGAACGCCTCGACACCATCCAGCGTCTGCAGGAGGTAACCAGCGACCTGAAGGATTTCAGGGACCTGAACCGGCACATCATCTCCTCGATCAGCAGCGGCCTGATCACCACCGACCAGGGCTTGAGAATAAATTCGATCAACCAGGCCGGCCGCGCCATCCTGGGCCACAAGCCGGAAGAGATCCTCTACCGTCCCCTGCCTGAAGTAATCCCCCTGCCCCAGTCGCTCCGGGAAAACGCTCCCCTCGCCCAGCAGCGCTTTGAAACCATTTACTACTCTCCCGCCGGGCAGCGGATAGTTTTGGGCTTTTCATTCACCCCGTTGAAAAAGAACCAGCGCCGCAGCCTGGGCTGGATCCTGATCTTCCAGGATCTTTCGGAAACCAAGGAGATCGAACAGCGCCTCCAGGAAGCCCGGAAAATGGCGGCCATCGGCCGGCTGGCCGCCGGGTTCGCCCATGAAATAAGAAACCCCCTGGCGGCCATCACCGGCTCGATTGAGATCCTGGCGCAAAATCTCCCGGAGCAGGACCAGACTCACCGTCGACTCCTGGACATCGTCCTCAGGGAGAGCACCAGGATGAACCACCTGATCAGCGATTTTTTGAGTTTTTCCCGGCTTGAAAGCCGCGAACAGACACATACCGACCTGCTCGCCCAGCTTCGGGACATCATTTTTCTGTTCCGCTCCCAGTTTCCCCGGATCGTCTTTTCGGAAAGCTACCATCAACCCTCTTTTTCCATCCAGGCCAACCCGGAACAGATCGAACAGATCTTCTGGAACATTCTGAAAAACGCCACCGAGGCCTTGCCGGCGGCAGGTGAAATAACCATCTCCAGCCGGGCTTGCAAAGCGGAAATGAAAGACGCCTCCCCCGCCCCGGCAACCACGGCGCATGAGAAAAACGGGACAACGGCAGACGGCATTGAAATAGAAATCCGGGACAACGGGCCGGGGATTAAGCAGGAAATAGTTGACAAGATATTCGAACCGTTCTTTACTACCAAGGACAACGGCACCGGGCTCGGCCTCTATATCGTTTTTCAACTGGCCCAGATCAATCACGGAACAATCCAGATCGGCCCGGGAAACGACGGCCCCGGCGGAACCAGTGTCCGGCTCCGCCTTCCGGCGGCGCCGGCTCTCCTCACCCCCGACAACGGCAAGGGAAACACCGCAGATGAAGGCTAAACCGGTCAACAACAACCGCAATCTCCACATCATGATCGTCGATGATGAACTGAGCATGTGCGAGTTTCTGGAAATCACCCTGCAGCGGGAAGGCTACCGGGTCAGCAGCTTCACTGATGCCCTGGAGGCCGCCGCCAGCCTGGAACAGGAAAACTACGACCTCGTCATCTGCGATTTGAAAATGCCCGGCCTGAGCGGACTGGAAATGTTGAGGACGGTGAAAAAAAAGTCTCCGGCCACCGAGTCCATCATGATTACCGCCTTCGCCTCGACCAGCACCGTCATTGAGGCCATGAAATGCGGAGCCTTCGACTACATCACCAAACCTTTCAAGGTCGATGAAATCGTCATCACGGTTGAAAAAGCCCTCAAAAACTCTCAATTGCAGAGAGAGAACCAACGGCTCCAGAAAGAACTGGAAAAACGCTTCGGCTTCGACAACCTGATCGGCAAAAGCCCTCCCATGCTGGCGGTCTACGAGCTCATCAAACAGGTGGCACCGACCAAAACCAACGTCCTGATCTGCGGCGAATCGGGCACCGGCAAGGAACTGGTGGCCAGGGCCATCCATTTTTCCGGCTCCCAGAAAGACCGTCCCTTCGTGGCCGTCAACTGCGCCGCAATCCCGGAGCACCTGCTTGAAAGCGAGCTCTTCGGCCATCTCCGGGGAGCTTTCACCGGGGCCGTCAGCGACACCGGCGGATATCTCGAGGCCGCCCACGGCGGCACCCTGTTTCTCGACGAAATAGCCGAGATTCCCCCGGCCCTGCAGGTCAAGATCTTAAGAGTGATCCAGGAAAAACGCTACCAGAAGGTTGGCAGTCCGAAAGAGGTCAGCGTCGATGTCCAGTTTATCGCCGCCACCAACCGGGACCTGGAAGCGGCGGTGGAAAGCGGGGAGTTCCGCCAGGATCTCTTCTACCGGCTCAACGTCATCCGCATCGACCTTCCGCCCCTGCGCCGGCGGCCCGAGGACATTCCTCTCCTGCTCAACCATTTCCTGCAAATCTACAGCCGGGAATACCAGCGCCGGATCAGGGATTTCAGCCCCGAAGCCACCCGGGCCCTGGTCAACTACAGCTATCCCGGCAACGTCCGGGAGCTTGAGAACATCGTCGAACGCTGCGTGGTCCTCTCTTCCGGCAGCGAAACCGTTCCCCTCTCCAGCCTGCCGCCGGCCTTGCAGGGGTTTACCCGCAACGGCACCGCCGAGATCCTCCTGCCGGACGAGGGGCTCAACCTTGAAGAGGTCGTTTCCAGTCTTGAAATCGGCCTCATCCGCCAGGCCCTGCAGCGGGCCGCCAACAACAAGACCCGGGCCGCCGAACTGCTCGGTTTGAGTTTTCGTTCCTTTCGCTACCGCCTGGAAAAATACGGACTGAAATGAGTATCGGTCAGCTTGAGAAGCTTTTCAACCCCCGGGTTATCGCAGTGGCCGGCCCGCCCGGCCGGGATCCGGAAAACTCTCCCGGATTCCGCCACCTGTGCGAAAACCTGAAAAAGACCGCCCGCCCGCGAACCGTCTACATCGTCGGCCCGGGCCGGGATCATCCGCAAAACGATTTTCACTACCGCCCCGGCCTGCAGGAGATCGAGGAGAACATCGACCTCTTGTTCCTGACCTGCTCACTGCCGGAACTGCCGGCCTATTTCCAGCCGGAACAACTGGAAAAAACCGCGGTCATCGTCATTACCAGAAACATTTCGTCAACCCGCGACCGGGAGGTCCTGCAGGAGATTTCCGCCCGGGCCCTTAAACACAATACCCGGATCATCGGGGTCAACTCCTGCGGGGTCATCAACCCCCAGTTCCAGTTAAATCTCTCGACCCATCCCCAACTCCCAAAAGCCGGGAAAATCGCTTTCTTCTCCCAGAGCGGGGCGGTTCTCGGCACCATTCTCAACCTCGCCGCCGAGCTTGACATCGGCTTTTCCCACATCGCCGGCATCGGCTCCCTGCTGGACATCAAGTTCGGCGACCTCATCGACTATGTCGGCGACGACCCGAACGTCGAGGCCATCATCCTGTATCTCGAAAACATCCGCGACGTAAAACGCTTCATCAGCGCCTGCCGTTCGGTCTCCCGAATCAAGCCGATCATCGCCATCAAGAGCGGCCGCCACCCCCGCATCCACCAAGTCCTGCGCCGCCGGGTTTTCTCCCAGATCGGCGCGGGCCCGGTCTACGACAGTGCCTTCCGCCGGGCCGGGATCATTTCCGTCAACAACTTCAAGGAACTGCTTCTGGCCGGGCGGGCCCTTTCCCGTCACAACATACCACTTGGCGACCGACTCGCAATCGTCACCAATTCCGGGGGGCTGGCAATCTTTACCACCGATCAACTGCTGTTCAACGACATCGATCCGACCCCGCTCTCTTCCCGGCTGACTTCACGCCTGCGCCAGCTGCTGCCCCAGCGACTGATCCAGAACCCGATCGACGTCGGCGGCACCACCCCGACCGAAACCTTCGCCGAAACCGTCAAAACCTGTCTCGAAGCCAACGAGTTCGACGCCATCCTGATCCTGGCCGCGGGCCACGATGAACTCGATCCCCGCCGCTTGATCAGGCTGGTCGAAAATGAACTGCGCCATCACAACTGCGCTGTAACCTACGCCTGGATCAACGCCAACCCCAAACAGCGGCGCCGGGCCGCCGCCATGGCCCACCAAGGCATCTACGTCTATTTCAGCGTTCCGGCGGCCTTGGGCGCCTACCTCTACAGCCGCCGCTATCGACACAAGCTGCACCAGCTGACCGCCCTGACCCCGCGTTTCCAGAAAGCTTTCGCAGTCAACCACCTGGAAGCCCGAAAGCTCCTGGGTGACGATCTCGGCGATGAGCCCCGAAAACTGCCCCGGGACACAACCGACAGCCTGCTGGCGGCCTACGGGCTGCAGCCGGAGCCCCATGCCCAGACCTGCGAGGCAGCACTCAAACTGCATATCGGGGCCGCCACCGACGTCGAATTCGGCCCCTACATTTTCCTCGGCCTGGACGGCATCGCGGCCGAGGTCGAACCGGAAAAATCGATCATGCTGCCGCCGCTCAACCCTTTCCTGGCCGAGATCATGATCGCCCGTTCACCGGCCGCCCGGCCCCTCCGGCACCGCAGCCCGGAACTGGGAGAAGAACTGGTCATCACCCTTCTGCGCCTGGCCAGCCTGGTTACCGACTGCCCCGAAGTTACCGGCATCGACATCTTTCTCGAAGAAAAAGGCGCACAGACCTTCTCGCTCCGCCGGGCCGACATCGAAGCCCGTCGGAGCCCGCTGCCGCCGCCCCGTCACCTGGTTATCGCCCCCTACCCCAACGAATACGAGTTCACCGACCGCCTGGCCGACGGCCGGCCGGTGCTGATCCGGCCGATCAGACCCGAGGACGAAGAACTGCATATCGAACTTTTTCACTCCCTTTCCCGCCAGACCAATTATTACCGTTTTTTCAGTTACCGCCGCCGCCTGACCCATGAACAGGCGGCCCGCTTCACCCAGATTGACTACGACCGGGAGATGGCGATTATCGCCCTGGTGGAGGAAGACGGCCGCCAGCGCTCGGTCGGGGTCAACCGGCTGACTTACCAGCCCCGGCTCGACAAACATGAATTCGCGATTGTCGTGGCCGACGCCTACCAGGGGCTCGGGGTCGGGCGGATTCTGATGCGCCGGCTGCTGGAAATTGCGCGGGATCGCAGGATCAGGAAGATCTACGGCGTGGTTCTGGCCGAGAACCAGAAAATGATAGAGTTCTGCCGGGCTTTCGGTTTTAAGGTCGACGACCAGGACGGCAGCACCATAACCTTCCGTCTCGACCTCGAGCCGGCCACCGGCTGAGCCCGCCGGGCCGGCGCTCAAACCGGTTCGCCCGGGACAGCCGGCTAGCTGCCCTTCGTAAATGAGACCGGGCGGGGGCGGGTGAAGAGTTTTTTCAGCCCGGCAGATACCTGGTCGAAGCCAAAAGTGAACTCCGACTCCCGCTGCTTGAGGAAAAGCAGGAAGCTTCCCAGGCTGAAAAAAATCAGGTTGGGCAGGCAGAAGAAGAAGATCGCCGCGGCCGGCAGCCAGGCCGCCAGGTACTCGCTCACCAGGCCGAGCAGATAGTAGAGCAGGATCACTATCAGGCCGGAAACAAACCCCCGGAATGAAGCCCCGCTGCGCACCGGGGTCAGGCTCAGGGCAAGCCCTAAGATGGCAAAGACAATACAGGAAAAAGGCTGGGTGAAGCGTTCGTAAAGGGTGGCCCGGGTCGAGTTCGCACTGCGGCCGGCCTTTTTTCGCAGGGCGATCTTGCGGCGCAGTTCGGCGTTGGTCATGGCCTTGTTGCGGAGCCGGACCCGGCCCTTTTCGCCCAGCAGCGAGGCGATGTCGAAATTGATCCGGTAGCTGGTAAAATCGGTCACCCGGTAGCTGTCGTTGTCCGGGTTGAATTCATGGATGGTGCCGTCGTAGAGTTCCAGCAGCAGGGTCGAGGTGCGACGGTCTCCGACAATTCGGCCCCGGACCGCGGTAATCGCCTGGGGGTGGCGATTATGGCGCTGATCCTCGATGAAAACATCCTCGACCCGGCCGTTGTCCCGGTCGATTTTCCCGATGTAAATCGCCATCCCCGGAAAAGAGAGGTTCAGGGAATAGGGCCTCAGGGCGAGGGTGACCTTCTCCTGGAGAATCTCAAAGGTCACCCGACGCACCTGGCGCATCCCCCAGGGCGCGATCCAGATACTGACCAGCATGGTGACCAGGGTGGCGGCCACGGCCAGCTTGAGAATCGGGGGCAGCATCCGGACCGGGGAAACCCCGGCCGCTTTCAGCGCAATAATTTCACCGTCCCCGACCAGCCGGCCGATGCCGACCAGGACGGCGAAGAAGAAAGAGATCGGCAGGGCCAGGGTCAGCAGCTGCGGGATCAGGGCCAGCACCAGGCGCAGAACATCGTAAAGCTGCACCCCCTCGGAGACCACCATGTTGACAATCTTGAAAAGCTGGCCCAGCAGCAGAATGAAAACCAGGGCCCCTAAAGCGGCGATAAAAGGGTGCAGGATTTCCCGCTGAAAATAACGGCTGATAATCGGCATAAGCGAAAAAAAGTTCAGCTCTCTCCAAAAAAACAGGTAACTATTCAGCTAACTTCTATTTCCCCTCTTTCAGGAGGGGGCGGGGGTGGTTTTCTGAGCGGTTTCGGGAAGATTTCGTCGTTTTTCCCAGCGAGCGGGAGCCCATAAGCATTGCAACTGTCTGAGCGTAGCGAGTTTTGCAATGCGCCCAACGGAAGTGCCCTTGGGGTGCGGGCGGAGTGAGCGCTGGAAAAACAGAAATCTTAACGTTTAGCGAAGAAAATCCGCGCCCGACCCCGTGTATTCAGCCGGGCCGTCAAAACTGCCCGAGTTCCTGCAGGCTGACGACTCGGGAGCCGGCGACAATCAGGTGGTCGAGCAGGCGGATGCCCAGGGTGGCGGCCGCCTGCTTCAGTTCCCGGGTAACCTTGAGGTCCCCGGGCGAGGGCGTGGAACTGCCGCCGGGATGGTTGTGCGCCACGAGGAGAGCGGCAGCCCGGTGGCGCAGGGCCCTGACCATGATCTCGCGGGGATAGACCACGCTCATGTCAACGGTACCGTGATGGACGACTTCACTGGCAATCAAGCGGTGGCGGTTGTCGAGAAAAAGAACCAGGAAGTGCTCTTCGGGCAGGCCCTCGAGCCGGGAACGGCAAAGTTCCTCGACCCGGGTCGGCGAATCGACCACCGTGCGGCGGGGTTCGGGCTCTTCCAGGTAAAAGACCAGGAGGTCCCGGCAAAGCCGTAAGAACCGGCTGGTTTCAGGCCCCAGACCGGGAAGTTCCTCAAGCCGGTCGGCCGGAGCGTTGAGAACCCCTTTGACGGTATGAAAACGCTCAATCAGCAGCTTGGCCAGCGGCTTTACGTCACGCCGCTGAATCACGTAGGTTAAAAGCAGTTCCAGGACCTCGTAGGCCGTCCAGCCCTGCAAACCCTGGCGGTCGAAACGCTCTTTCAGGCGGTGCCGGTGCCCCACATGGTCCGGAACCCGCTTCTGCGGCCGTTCATCCACGCCTATCCTCCCGGTACAGGTTTTTTCCCGGCATTTTCGGGATGGGGCTTGATTTTTTCCGGTACAGACAATACATTGGGGACTCGGGTGAAAACCCGTATCTCTTTGACCGCAAGCAACCTCCAACCCGTTATCAGACAAGGAACAACCAATATGAAAATCGCGATATCCGGCAAAGGCGGAGTCGGGAAAACCACGCTGGCCGGCACCCTGGCCCGGGTGATTACCGAAACCGGCCACAAGGTTCTGGCCATCGACGCCGACCCCGACGCCAACCTGGCTTCAGCTCTCGGTTTCACCAGTGACGAGGTGGCAAAGGTCACGCCTTTTGCCGAAATGACCGACTTCATCCAGGAGCGCACCGGTTCCAGGAAGGGAACCTACGGCGGCATGTTCAAGCTCAACCCCCAGGTGGACGACATTCCCGAGCGTTTCAGTCTCACACGGGAAAACCTCAAGCTCCTGGTCCTGGGTACGATTCCCGAAGGCGGCGGCGGATGCTACTGCCCGGAGAGCGTCATCCTGAAATTTCTCCTGCGCCACATTCTGCTGCAGCGGGATGAAAGCATCATTCTCGACATGGAAGCCGGGCTTGAGCACCTGGGCCGCGGCGCGACCCGCGGCATCGACGCTTTCATCGTGGTCGTCGAACCCGGCTCCCGCAGCCTCCAGACCGCCCGCCAGATCCGCAAGCTGGCCGGCGACCTCGGCATCGACCAGGTCTACGTGGTCGGCAACAAGATTTTCAGCGACGACGACCGCGGCTTCATTACCGAAAACCTGGCGGAATTCAAGGTCCTGGGATTTATTGACTACGATCAGGAGATCGTCGCCGCCGACCGCCGGGACCAGGCCCCGTTCGACGTCAACCCCAAAATGGTCGAAGCGGTCAGGGGCGTCTACGAAAATCTCAGCCGGGAACTGGCTCAAAGCTGATTCGAACGGGCCGGAAAAGAAAACCTTCACCGGCCTTTTCGACATTCCTCGCTGCAGTAAAAACACTGCTTTCCACGCTGGCCGCGCAGAGCCTCGTGTTCGGGAACATAGAGGCCGCAAGCCGCGCATTTAACCATTTTCTCACCGACTACGGCGGGACCGCCGGATGCAGAGGTTGCCGAGCGCCCGTATCCGGCCCGGTCGCCGGCGGTCCGGGCTCCCCGCGGCGGCCTGGGGCTGAACAGGCGATAAACCAGGTAGCCAAGCCCCAGTAAAAATAATAAGCGAAACACCTCAACCTCTCCATATAACCGGCCGGAGGCTCTCCGGGGCAGCCGATTCATCGCTCCGCCCCCAACCCGACAGCCCGTCATCTACATCCTCAACCCCGGCTAAATTTTCCTTAAAGACCGGAATCGGCGCCCCTATTTGCCGCCACTCCCTTTCCCGCCCAGGCCGAGAAGCCGGATCGGGGTTTTGAAGAAACGTTTTATCATATCCCCGGCCTTCTCTCCCATCCCCTTGATGCTTTTCGTGGTAATCTTGACATCGTCAAAGGGTCCTTCGACCGAAACCGGGACAATGACAAAGGTTTTTTTGTCCCCGGTCATGATATAACCGAGCACCGGGATTGAAGCAAGCAGTTTGTCCACGCTCTGCAGGGGTTGGATGCCGAATTTCAGGTTCACCTTTTGTTTGACAAAATCAACCTTTCCGGTGGCCATCAGGTTCACCGCCGGCCCCTTGAGAGTGAAATCATCGATCTCCGCCACCCCGCTGAGAATCGTTCCCCGGCCGGTCAAGGTCTTGTAAGGCACACCGCTGCTGAATTCCGGCAGCTTGAGACTGGCAAACTGGGAGACGTTGAGCAGGGAGCAGATATTGCCGATCAGGGTAAAACGCTTCATCTTGCCGTCCCGGAAGTTGAACTCCACCAAGCCGTCAAGATTCTTTCGCCAGCTTTTCAGGTCTTCTCCCTCCCAGTCGAGGGCCACGACCAGGGAGCCCATGCCGCCCTGCATGGGGAAGCCGCGATTCGGGTTGTCTAAGTAGTCATTCAACTTTTCCAGGTTGATCTGGTTCAGATCGATGTCCAGATCGAAACTGTCACCGTCAAACAACCATTCTCCCGAAACATAGATGTTGCCCTCAAAGCTGTGTCCGTCGAGCCGGTCAACCATGATACCCCTGCGGTCGAGACGGATTTCACCGCTAATCCGGTCTATCAGCAGCCGCTCTAAAATCAGGCGGCGGGCGCTTATTTTCAAGTCAACCTGGTGCGGGGCCAACCATTTTTTCCAGGCCAGGATGGCTTTTACCTGGTCCGGCTCAACCACATCCGTAATCTCTGTGAACGCGGTCACCCGGTCGCCCGCATCGGAATTTTCCACCTCTCCCCCGTCCTCTTCCTCGGTTGCCATCTCGACTTCCGTGGTCTGCAGCAGCCGGTCAAGGTCGAGATCGTCAACCTGGAGTTCAAGGTGGCCTTTGAAATCGGGAAACGAGTCAAGTTTGCCGGTCAGGGAAAAAGAACTTTTCTGCTCTCCCCAGAGCCAGGCGCAGCGCCTGAGGTCAAGCCCGGTGCGGGGCCCGGCCGACAGTGACAATTCACAGCGGGAGAGACGCTGCCAGTATGAATCCTGACCCAGAGGACGGAACCC
>WFRT01000134.1 GCA_015486445.1 Pseudomonadota bacterium
CCAGGGCGTCGCTATCAACCACCGTAAAGCGAAAGATGCTGCTCTCCTCGTAGCCGATGCGGCGAAACTGGAGACCCGGCTCGCAGTTGTCTCCCAGCGATATGTAAGCGTCGAAAGCCTGGTTCCCTCTCTTCATGCTGTTTAAGACCTCAGTATTTTAAAAATCGCACTCGCGGCGGTTTCTCAGTTTGTGGAGCAGGAGATTGTCGTGGATGAGCTGGAGATTGCGGGCCTCAAAGACAGAAATGTCGCCCAGGATCCGCTTGCGGGTAAAATCTTCCACCATCTGTTCGATGACCGAAGAAATCAGCTTTCCCCGGTCGATCCTGGTCTTGTTTACGGCAAAACGATTGGCCAGGGAGAGCAGAACGGGGCTTTGATTGAGGTTTAAGAGAAAATCGATGGTAACTATTCAGCCGCATACGGGGTCGGGCGCGGCTTTTCTTCGCTAGGCGTTAAGATCTCTGTTTTTCCAGCGCTCACTACGCCCGCATTGCAAAACTCGCTACGCTCAGACAGTTGCAATGCTTATGGGCTCCCGCTCGCTGGGAAAAACAACGAAATCTTTCCGAAACCGCTCCGAAAACCACCCCCGCCCCCTCCTGAAAGAGGGGAGATAGAATTTAGCTGAATGGTTACAATCGATGCCGCGTTCAAGGTTCATCGGGCTTTAAATCAACTGGTAGCGCTCGCGCAGGGAGTGGGAAAGTTCACGCAGGGAAGCGAAGGCCAGGTTGACGGTGTGCTGCTTGTCGGGGTTGACCAGGCAGCAGGTAGCCGGAGACAGGAGGCTGTGCGAAAGCAGCAGTTCCCGGTCGAGACCCTCGTCGTACAGGCCCTGCCAGGTGCTTTCCAGGAGCGCGGTCAGAGTTGCGTGGGTTTCTTTTTGAAACGGCTCGATGTTGGTGGGAACGATTCCCCAGACGATGACTCCGCCCCGCTCAATGAAGTTGATGATCGCTTTTTTGTAAAGCGGCAGGACCTTGGCGTTGGTGTAGAGGTCGATCGAGACGATCTCCATGTCGAAACCGAGCAGAAAATCCCAGTCGGGATTGCCGCAGAGGTGGATGCCGCGGGGACGGTCGATCATCGAAAAAAAGTTTTCAATGTCGGATTTGGCGAGGACATCGTCGTAACCCGAAAGGGCGCTGAAAATGAACTGCATGCCGGGTTCGTCGATGAACATGAAGGCGTTGTCGTTCTTTTCCTTGAGCCGGGCCAGCTGGACGTTGATGCGCTTGGCCATGAATTCGTAGAGGAAAGGCCGGACCATGTCGTCGAAGAGGATCGGCCGGTCGTTTTCGTCCTTGACGTAGAAACCGAAACTGACCGGACCCTCGAGCTGCCCGCGGATCGCCGGCCGGTCCTGCAGGTCGAATTCGAGAAAACGATGGTAGACGGCCGAATACTGGGGGCTGACGTCGAAATACTCGGGTTCTTCGAAGTGCATCAGGGCTTCCTCGAGTTCGGCCATGAACTTCTCCGAGGTAAAGCGCAGGGTCTTTTTTTCAAGGTCGAGAATGATGCCGGGAAAGTGTTCCGCCGCCTGGACGTACATGTCTTCGTAGTAGCTGTAGATGGGCAGCTGGGGCCAGAAGGGAATGTCGAGCGAAAGCGCCAGGTTGATCGCCTCCTCGACGTCGGTATGGGGCATCACCCCCATTGCCGTGGTCATCAGATTGCCGGGCAGACTCATAATTTATTATCCTCTCTCTTTTCCAGGACCACGAAAGCCAGCGCGAATTCCCGCTCGTGGGTCAGGGAAAGCCAGGCTTGGGTTTGATTTTGTCGGCAAAGCTCCAGGGCCCGGCCTCTCAAGATTAGTTCGGGGCGCCCCAGGGCGTCGTTGACGGTTTCGATGTCCTGCCAATTGATGCCGTCGCGAAAACCCGAACCCAGGGCCTTGACAAAGGCTTCCTTGGCGGCGAAACGGGCCGCAAAATGGAGGGCCGGCCGGGCCTTAGTCTCAGCGTATGCGATTTCTGTCGGGGTGAAAATCCGCTCGATAAAGTGTTGGCCGGAGGTTTCAATCAGGTGTTCGATGCGGCTGACTTTGACGATGTCGCTTCCGATTCCGGTAATGCTCATGGCAGCCGGCTTTTCATCTCCGCCACCGCCCGTTCCAGGCCGACGTAGACGGCCCGGGCGATAATCGCATGGCCGATGTTGAGTTCCCGGATTTCCGGCAGGCGGGCGATCGGGCCGACGTTGCGATAGTTGAGCCCGTGTCCGGCATTGACCTTGAGGTTGCAGTTGGCGGCACAGATGCTGGCCTGTTCGATCAGGGCGAACTCTTCTTTCATCTGCCGATCATCGGCGGCGTCGCAGTAGCGGCCGGTGTGGATTTCGATGAATTCGGCACCAACCGCGGCCGCGGCCTCGATCTGTTCGGGATCGGGATCAATGAACAGGCTGACCACGATCCCGGCTTCCTGGAAACGCCGAATCACCGGCTCCAGGCGGTTGTGGCCGGCGATTACGTCCAGCCCCCCCTCGGTGGTCAGTTCCTCGCGTTTTTCCGGTACGAAGGTGGCGGAATGGGGCTTGATTTCAAGGGCGAAATCGAGAATCTCCGGGGCCATGGCGAGCTCGAGGTTGAGGGGAACCTTGATGGTTTCCTTGAGCAGCCGGACGTCGCGCTCGCGGATGTGACGCCGGTCTTCACGCAGATGGACCGTAATGCCGTCGGCCCCGCCGAGTTCGGCCAATACCGCGGCGGCCACCGGGTCGGGTTCGGTGATGCCCCGGGCCTCGCGGACCGTGGCGACATGATCGACATTGACACCCAGTTTTACCATGGCGTTTTCCTGCTTTCAGTTGGTGGTTGCCGGATCGGCCAGGGCGCCGATCCGGGATCATGCCTGTCCTGTTAGCACATCAAAAGGCTTTTTTACAAGCCTACAAGCCAAGGAAGGGCAGGAGCTTGATCACCAGGAGCAGGACCAGGGCGATGACGGCCAGGCCGACGATAATTTTCAGGACGAAGGCGCCGATCTTGAAAGCGACGTAGAGGACGATCGCAATCGCGATGATGCCGACGACGGTCTGCCAGTCAAACTGCAGGTTGGCCAGGAAGTTGTTGAGATCGTTGTAATAATCATTCATATTCCGGTTTCCTTCGGGGGTTGTTGTTTATTCAAAACCGCGGTTTTTCGTTGCGGCCGGAACCGGGAGGGCGCCCGCTTTGGCCGGCGCCCGGCCGCTGAGTTGAGCGGTTATACCCTCGACCATCAGGGCGGCGGTGCGGCCCAGCTGCTTTTCCATCGCTCCGTAGCCACTTACGGTTACCGGGCTGAGCCGCAGTTTCAGGGGCGGCCCCTGGTCGGTCTGGACCTGGCCGGTAAAAGCCGTGGTGACGGTGGATTTGAGCTGCTGGCTTTCCGGGTTCCAGCGTTCGCGAATCTCCAGCAGTTCAACCCGTCCTTTGACACTGCGAACCTTTTTTCGGAGTTTTTCATCGCCATCGAACCGGGCCTTGAGCCGGGCCTCGGTCCGGCGGGCCAGGCGTTCGGCCAGGCCGGAAGTGCCGGAAAGGGTGATTTCAGGAAGGGTTTTTCGCTGGCTGTCATTGCCGGCTGCGGCAGCCACCGTGGGTTTGTTTTTGCCGTTGTCTACCGCCTGGGCCGCGGTCGCGGGCGAGGGCTGGCTGGCCTTGGTTTTTTCCCGGCCCGGCGAGTCCTTTACCGGCAACGGCACAGATTTGCCCGCCGGGGCTGCCGGGCCCATCTTTTCCCGGGCCTGGTAGATGACGGCGGCGGCGAGCCCGGCACTTAAGATGATGGCCAGAATCACGAACTTGATGAAATGGCGCCGGTCGACAGCTTCGACCGCGGCGGCGATCTCTTCGGCCTGGGAAAATTCCGGAATCAGGATGGCCATGGCTTCGGCCACGCTGGCGACCGGGCGGGCCTTGATATTGTGTTCGGCAAAGGCTTTTTCCAGTTCCGGATCGATCTCCGCGGCGTTGGCCCGGGGATAGAAAAACCAGCCCCCCTCGGGCAGCAGTTCGATGGCGGCCCGGGCCTTGGCCTCGATGCCGGAGATTTTGTTCAGGGGACCGCCGGCGCTGCCCGAGGCAATCTCGCCGGTGGCTGCTACCGGTTCGGGATCGGGTTCGGGCCAGAGTTTGCGGGCCAGGGCCAGGGCCAGGGCCAGTCCGCCGCTCTGGCCGGCAACCCCGGTGCCGCCGTCGAGGCCGGGCCGCTCGTAACCGACCACGGTCGGGGAGGGCGGCAGGCCGTGTTCATGGGCCGCCGCGTATACCGCCTCCGCGGCCCGGCTCGCGGAGCGGGCGAGGTCGGCCCCGACTTCGCTGACCATGTAGGCCTCAATTGGCCGGTTGCGGTCCGGGGCGGGATCGTAGAGGGAAAGTTCAACCTTGATCGAGTTGCCGCTGGCAAACAGGATCCAGGTGGGAGGGGAAGAGTTTTTCACGTTAGCCGCCTTTGTAAAAATTCTTCGAGTTTCAGGATGGCGCCGCCGTTTTTCTGACTACCGTCCAGACGCTGAGATCGAGTTCATCAAGACGGTTGCAGAGCCGGGCCAGACGGTTGTCTTCCAGGGGGCCTTCCAGGATCTGCCGACCGTTCCGGTCGAAGACGACGACGGTTTCGGAATCGCTCTCCCGGTCGCGGCGGCTGAGCACCAGCATGCCCCGGTTGCGGTTTTCACGATTCGGCAGGATTTCCAGCCGCCAGCTGCCGCAGCTGCTCTCCAGGGTGCGGGCCCCGGAAGCCGAATCCCTGCTGGCCGCGGCCTCGAGAAAACCGACGGCACATTCACTTCCACACTCTTCTAAATCTTCCGCATTTTCCTCTTGGTCGAGTTCTCCGGCCACGGCGAAAGCCCGGCGCCAGGCCGCCCAGTCCGTCATGCAGGCCGGACACCGGTGCAGGTGCTCGAGTTCCTCGGGCGCGGCCTCAGCCAGGCCGCCGGGGCTTGCCAGCCGGACCAGGTCGGGTTCGGCCAGGTGGGGGCCCGGGGGCGGAGCGGCCGGGGTTTCACGCCAGGCGTCAAAAACCTCATCCAGGTGGTTGTCTTTGCTGGTCATGGTTGTCACCT
This sequence comes from Pseudomonadota bacterium, assembly GCA_015486445.1. Classification (GTDB taxonomy): domain Bacteria; phylum Desulfobacterota; class Anaeroferrophillalia; order Anaeroferrophillales; family Tharpellaceae; genus JAADEO01. The sequence continues at coordinate 5,062 of WFRT01000134.1, forward strand.
TTATTTTTCCGACATTTTTTTCAGATGCCCTGCCAGCCGCTCTGCTCGAGGCATTTCCGAAGCTGCAGGAGAGCGGCCTGTTCCCGTTTGCGAATGGTTTCAATCGAGCAGTTGAAGGCTTCGGCCAACTCCCGCAGGGTTACGTTTTCTAACCGGCGGGCCTTGACGATGACCTGGTCCCTGGGGTCGGAAAGCTTGTCGAGACAGCCTTCCAGCAGGCTTGAGAGCTCCTTTTTGAGCAGCTGCTCCCGGGGATCGTTGTCCGGACTCTGGTCTTTTAAGACAACGCCGGCAACCCCCTCGGATGCGTCGTTCGCATGTCCATCTCCATCGTCGATTCCGACCAGGCTTGGAATCATGCTTTTGAGCCGGCTGATTTCCTCAATCGGCCAGTCCAGCACCCGGGCCAGGTCTTCATCACCGGTTGATTCTCCCTGCTGTTCGAGCTGGCGCCTGGCCTCCTCGAGCCGGCGCACCTTTCTCTGGACCTCGTGCGGCAGTCTGACCATCGGCGCCTTGCGCAGATGGTCAAGCATCTCTCCCTCGATCCGGTAGGCTGCGAAAACCGGCCACGGCGCCCCGTTTTCCTCGCGGAACTTCTTGCGGGCGTCGAGCAGGCCGATGATCCCGTAGTGAAAAAGTTCCTCGCGGGTCAGGGCCCGGCCGTCGCGCCCGGCCGGGGTGTAGCGGTTGTAGACCCGGCGGGTGATACGCTGAACCAGTTCCCGGTCCTTGCGGGTCAGCAGGTAAGCTACCTCAGCCATCAGACCTTGCTCTTGGAGGGTTATCGAAGAAAAAAAGATGATTTCAACCAGAAAACCGGGCTCCCGGTAAATTCGTCATTCCGGGGCCCCGCTCACATATATATAAAAGCACCGCCGGCAAAATGCAAGGATGAACTGGGTGTTTCCCGGGGTTGGAAGATGTGGCTTTCGCGGTCCGGCGGATTTTTTTTGAAAAACGATTTTTCTCTTCGATAAGAGGCAACAGAGTCCGAGAATTGATATTCCGGAACGGCCTGTCTGCAAACTGTTTAATCAATCGCAAAAGGAGGAATTGAGATGAAGAGGCAAACCTTTTTCAGTCCCGTGGTGTTTTCAGGGTTGATGACCCTGCTGCTGGTCCTGGGGATGTTGCTGACCGGCTGCGCGACCAGGAGCGCCCTGGTCGTGGCGCCGCCGACCTGCGCCGAGGCCCGGGGTGAACGCTACCACGAACTGACCGATTACGAGGTCGCCCGGCTGCTCGACGAAGCCGCCGCCGACAGCTGCCAAAGCTGTCTGCGGGAGTGCTGGATCCCCCTGATGCAGCGCTGCCTCGATGACGGCCGTGACCTTCCCCACGAACACCTGGTTCGGGCGCTCAAGGTTTTCAACCAGCAGCAGTACCAGCGTTATTTTCACCTCGCCGCTTATCGTTATTTCTATGACTTAAGCCGGGGAGTAGGCGAATACCGCCCGGTCGACCGCCGCCTGCTGCGCAGCTACTGCGAGATGCTGATCCAGAACTCCCGCAGTCGGCGCGACCCACAGCTGGCCCGGGCGATGGAGCTTTGTCAACGTCTCGATCCCGGTCTCTACAACCGGATGTTCAAGTAAACCAGGCCCCCGGACATAACCTTTTGTCCCGAAAATTCAAGGGAGGATACAATGAAGAAAATATCAGCTGTTAAATATTTCGCCCTGCTGGGCGGCACCGTGCTGCTGCTCTGCAGTGTTGCCACAGGCCCCGCCGCGGCCGCCTATTCCGGCTCCCCCGACCGGGCCGTCCAGATTGCCAGGAAGTCCCGAACCCGGGTGGAACGCAGTGGTGATGAAGTGAAAAAATCGTCACGGGCCCTGTTCAAGGAGTTTGCCGATCGGACCGCGGCCCTGCAGGAACTGCTCGATACCCGGCAGCAGCTCGAGGATTCCGGACTCCTGGACAAAAAAGACCCCGCCGGGGCCGCCCGCCGGGCCCATATCAACGGCAAGATCCTGATGGAGGTCGGCAAGCTCAAAAAAGCCTGCGACGCCAATCTCGGTGACCTCCTGCGTTCGCTGGACCGGTTCGACGCGGCGGTGGCGGAATCCCTGGTCGATTCCCAGGCGACCCGTTCGATCAACGCCAACTACGAACTTGCCTTGAGCCGTTTCATGAAGGATGAGAAGGTCCGTTTCCAGGAAGCCTCGACCCAGGCCCGCAAGGCCCTCGAAGCTTACCAGGATGCGGAAAATCCGCGGGAGAAAAAACGCCTGCTGAAGCGCTACAATCGTATCAAGCGCCGCCTGCTCCAGATCGAACAGCGCCGTCGGCTCTACGAGGCGCGGGTCAAGGTGGCGGCCATGAACCAGCAGTTTGCCG
>WFRT01000135.1 GCA_015486445.1 Pseudomonadota bacterium
GAGTTCTCGCCGGAAATTCCGCCGGCCAAGGTTACCGTAACGGGGGTTAATATGTCGGGCGGCGATCGGCCGGAGTTGACCGAGGCCGATATCATCTGTTCCGGCGGCCTCTTCGATGGCGAAGACATTGGGTCTCGTGGTCGCCATGCGCACCGGCCCGGCAACCTTGAAGGTGCCGATCGCCTTGCCGGCGTAGACCGGGTGTTTGAACAGGAAGTCGCCGTCGGCGTACTTGATCTCGATGCAGTCACTGATCAGGCCGCAGTCGACCCGGGCCGCAGCCCGCGGGGCCATTTCCCGGCCGACACCGCTGTGGCCCAGCAGTACCAGGGAGGGATTCTCCTGCTCGACATAGGCGGCCAGAACCGCGGCATAGGTTTCAATCGTGTAGGTGGCCAGAGCTTCGTTGTCGGCTATGGCAATCTCGTCGGCCCCGTACTTCTTGATTTCCTCGGCCAGGCCGGCAATCCCGCTGCCGATGACCAGGACTTTCAGGTTTTCCCCGGCGGCGGCCGCCAGGCGTTTGCCTTCACTTACCGCTTCAAAGGTGATTTTCCGCAGCTTTCCATCGCGCTGCTCGGCGCATACGACAATACTCATTTTATATTTACCCCCTTAGATAACTTTGGCTTCATCTTTCAACAACTGCACCAGTTTCGCAACCACCTCGTCGACCTCGCCGGTCAGGCGCTGGCCGGCCTGGCGGGCCGGCGGCAGTTCGGCGGAAACCATCTCGACCTTGACGGCGACATCGTCGGCTCCGAGGCCGAGGTCGGCCAGGCTCAGAACATCCAGAGGTTTACGCTTGGCCTTCATGATCCCGGGCAGGGAGGGATAACGAACCTCGTTGAGCCCTTTCTGGGCGCCGACCATGGCCGGCAGGGCAAACTCGATATCTTCGCTGCCGCCGTCGATCTCGCGGGTCGCGGTCGCCTTGCCGTCACTGATCGTCAGGGCGGTGGCCACGTTGGCCAGGGGCAGGTCGAGCCGTTCGGCAAGCTGGGCCGGAACCTGAGCGGCCCCGTCGTCAACCGCTTCCTTACCGGTGAAGACAATATCGAAGCCGGCCTCCTTCTCGCTCAAAAGCTTGGCCAGGGTCACGGCCACGGCCCGGGAGTCAGCTTTAGCCAGGGCGGGGTCATTGACCAGGATGGCCCGGTCGGCACCCATGGCCAGGCAGTAGCGCAGGGCTTCCTGGGCCTTGTCGCCGCCAACCGTGACAACGACCACTTCGCCGCCGTCTTTTTCCTTGGTCCGAATCGCCTCTTCAACCGCGAACTCATCGTAAGGGTTAACAATCAGGTTGACCCCTTCATCCGAAATTTGACCGTCACCACCGATGGCAATCTTGGCCTCGGTATCAAAGGTCTGTTTAATACAGGCTACAATTTTCACGATACTTACCTCCTACGTCATCTTGATCTTGAGTTAAACAGCCTGAAACAAATTAGACATGCACCAGTGTCTATCAGCTACCTCAATACATGGTTGGCGATCACCAGCCGCATGACCTCGCTGGTGCCTTCGTAGATCTCGGTGATCTTGGCATCACGGAAATAACGCTCCAGCGGGTAGTCGGTGGTGTAGCCGTAGCCTCCCAGGATCTGGATGCCCTGGGTCGCCGCCTTCATCGCCGTTTCAGCCGCCATCAGTTTGGCCATCGCCGCCTCCTTGGCGTACGACTCCCCCTGATCCTTCTGGTAGGCGGCACGGTGGGTCAGGAGCCGGGCGGCTTCGTAGTGGGTGGTGAGATCGGCGATCATCCACTGGATGGCCTGGAGTTTGGCGATCGGCTTGCCGAACTGAACCCGCTCCTTGGCATAGGCCGCGGCATCCTCGATCGCGGCCCGGGCGATACCCAGGGCCTGCGAGGCGATACCTATGCGGCCGCCGTCAAGCGTGGTCAGGGCCACCCGGAAACCCTTGCCCATCTCTCCGAGCAGGTTCTCTTTCGGAATCCGGCACTCTTCGAAAACCAGCTCGGCGGTCGAGCTGCCGCGGATGCCAAGCTTGTCTTCCAGGGTGCCGACGCTGAACCCGGGGTTGTCGAGGTCAACGATAAAAGCGCAGATACCGTGATGCCCCTTGCTTTTGTCGGTCTGGGCGATGAGCACGCAGTAGTCGGCCTCGTTGCCGTTGGTAATGAAAATCTTGCGACCGTTGATAACCCACTCGTCACCATCCAGAACGGCCGTGGTCGACAGGTTGGCGGCATCGGAACCGGCGTTGGGCTCGGTCAGACCGAGGCAGCCGAGTTTGCGGCCGCTGGCCATGTCGGCCAGGTACTTCTTTTTCTGCTCCTCGGTGCCAAAGAGCTTGACCGGCTCACAGGCCAGCGAGTTGTTAACCGACATGATAACCCCGGTGGCGGCACAGTGACGCGAGATCTCCTCGATGGCGATCGAATAGCAGATATTGCTCATCCCGGCGCCTTCGTACTCGACCGGGACACTGACCCCCATCAGGCCGAGTTCAGCCAGTTTCCTGACCGTCTCGGCCGGGAACTTGTGTTCCTTGTCGGTCTCCTTGGCCAGAGACTTGATCTCTTTTTCGGCAAAGCTCCGCACCATCTGGAGCATCATCCGCTCTTCTTCGGTGTATTTGAATTCCATGATTCCACCTTAAGATATTTTATTTTGAATAATCGTAAAAACCGCGCCCGGTCTTGCGCCCGAGATATCCGGCATCGACATATTTTTTCAGCAGCGGACAGGGACGATACTTGGAATCTCCCAACCCCTCGTGCAGCACGTTGAGAATCGCCAGGCAGGTGTCGAGACCGATCAGGTCGGCCAGGGCCAGCGGCCCCATGGGATGATTCATCCCGAGTTTCATGACATTGTCGATATCCTCGGGTTTGCCGACCCCTTCGAAGAGACAGTAAATCGCCTCGTTGAGCATCGGCAGGAGAATCCGGTTGGCGATAAAGCCGGGATAGTCACTGGCCTCGCAGGGAGTCTTGCCCATGGTTCGGGAAAGCTCCACCACCAGGTTGAAGGTTTCATCGCTGGTCGCCAGGCCGCGGATCACTTCAACCAGTTTCATGACCGGAACCGGGTTCATGAAATGCATGCCGATCACCTTCTCCGGCCGCTGGGTCGCGGCGGCGATCCGGGTGATCGAGATTGACGAAGTGTTGGAAGCCAGGATGGCGTGGGCCGGGCAGATGCCGTCAAGCTGGGAGAAAATATCCAGCTTGATTTTCTCGTTCTCGGTCGCGGCCTCGACCACGATATCGACCCCGTCCATTGCCGACAGTTCGGTCGTGGTCTTGATCCGGGCTAAAACCGCGTCCATCTCGGCCTGGGCGATCCGGCCCTTGTCCAGGGCCCGCTGGAGGTTCTTCCTGATCACGCCCAGACCCCGCTGAACAAACTCCTCGGCGATATCATGCATAACGACGTTCAATCCGGCCTGGGCCGCCACCTGGGCAATGCCGTTGCCCATCTGGCCGGCGCCGACGACACCAAAGGTTTTAATTTCCATCATCTTCCTCCTTTCTCGTAAAAATATCCTTCGCGAACAGGTTTCGCTTACACTCTTTCAACCACCATGGCCGCGCCCTGGCCGCCGCCGATGCAGAGTGAAGCCAGGCCGAGCCGGGCGTCGTTGTTCTCCAGGGCGGTCAGCAGGGTAACCAGGATCCGGGCCCCGGAACAGCCAATCGGGTGCCCCAGCGAAATCCCGCTGCCGTAGATATTGACCTTGTCCATGTCGAGCTTGAGTTCCCTGACGCAGCCGATGGCCTGGGAAGCAAAGGCTTCATTTAGTTCAAAGTAATCAATTGCGTCAAGACCTAATTCAAGCCGCTGCATGAGCCGCTTGACCGCCGGCACCGGGCCCAGGCCCATATAGGCAGGATCGAGCCCGCCGGACTGAAACCCCTTGATCACGGCTTTTATTTCAAGCCCCAGCCGACGGGCCTTTTCCGGGGTCATCAGGAGCAGGGCGGCGGCGGCGTCATTGATCCCGGAAGCGTTGCCGGCGGTCACCGTGCCGTCCTTTTTGAAGGCCGGCCGCAACTTGCCCATCTTTTCCACGGTGGTATCCATCGGCCGCTCGTCGGTGACAAAGGCGATCGGGTCCTTTTTGCGCTGGGGAATCATCACCGGCACGATCTCGCCGGCAAAAACGCCGTCGGCAATCGCTTTGCGGGCCCGCTGGTGACTCAAGGCCCCGAGTTCATCCTGTTCGAGCCTGGAGATATTGTAAAGTTCGGCGATATTTTCGGCCGTCAGACCCATGTGATAACCGTAGAAAATCTCCCAGAGACCATCGTGAACCATGATATCCAGCAGTTCGACGTTGCCCATCCGGGCTCCCCAGCGGCCCGAGGGCAGGGCGTAGGGAATCCGGCTCATGTTCTCCATGCCCCCGGCCACCACGACCTCGGCTTCGCCGGAAGCGATCGCCTGGGCGCCCAGAGCCACGGCCTTGAGCCCCGAAGCACAGACCTTGTTGATGGTATAGCCACCGGCTTCACGGGGCAGTCCGGCCCGGATCATCGCCTGGCGGGCCACATTCTGCCCCTGGGCGGCACCGACGACGTTGCCCATGATGACCTCGTCGACCTCGACCTCCTTGAGGCTGTCATCCCAGTTGCCGTATTTGGCCTCGACTTCGCACTCCCGGCCCTGCAGGGCCTCGGGCCCGGCCGCCTTGACACCGGCCCCGGCCGCCGGCCGACAGCCGATCTTTTTAAAAACATTGCGGATAACCGTGGCCCCGAGATCAACCACCGGGATATCTTTCAAACTGCCGCCGTAGGTCCCGATCGCGGTCCGGGTGGCACTGACAATGGCTACTTCGCGCATCTTCAACTCCTTAAAAAATATAGATAAAATTTCCTCTTTGCTTACTGCAGATTTTCGATAACCATCGAAACCGCCTCGCCGCCGCCCAGGCAGAGCGAAGCCATGCCGTAGCGCTTGCGCAGCCGTTTCAGGGCGTAGATCAGGGTGGTCAGCACCCGGGTGCCGGAGCAGCCGATGGGGTGGCCCAGGGCGACGGCCCCGCCATGCACGTTGACCCGTTCGGGGTCAATTCCCAGTTCCCGGACAATCGCCACGCTCGAGGTCGCGAAAGCTTCATTGATTTCGTGCAGGTCTATCTCGTCCAATTTCAAGCCGGCCTTTTTCAGAACCTTGGGAATCGAATTGATCGGAGCGACCAGGACATCCTCAAGCTCGACTCCGGCGGCGCCCTGAGCCACGATCCGGGCCAGGGGCTTGAGCCCCAGTTCAGCCGCCCGGGAGGCGGACATGACCAGGGTACAGCTGGCTCCGTCGCTGATTTTGGAAGCGTTGCCGGCGGTCACCAGGCCGTTGCGGTCGAAAGCCGGCCGCAACCGGGCCAGGGCCTCCATCGTGGCCGGGCGCGGCCCTTCGTCTACCGCAAAATCGTAGGGCTCACCTTTGCGCGGGGTGATCCTGACCGGCATGATCTCTTCCTTGAACCAGCCCTGTTCGATTGCGGCCAGGGCCTTTTCATTGGAGTTGACGGAATAGGCATCCATGGTCTCCCGGTCGATGGCAAACTTTTTACTGACCAGTTCGGCGGTATAACCCATATGGTAGTCGTTGACCACGTCCCAGAGCCCGTCGTGAACCATGGTATCGACCAGTTTCCCGTTGCCCATCCGCATGCCTCTCCGGGCCCCGGGCATGTAGTAGGGAATGTTGCTCATGTTTTCCATGCCCCCGGCGGCAATGATCCCGGCGTCACCCGCCTTGATCGCCTGCTCGGCCAGCATCACCGCCTTCAAGCCCGAACCGCAGACCTTGTTGACGGTAATCGCTCCGCCCGCCATCGGCAGGCCGGCCTTGATCATCGCCTGGCGCCCGGGATTCTGCCCCAGGCCGGTGGGTACGACGTTGCCCATAATGACCTCGTCGACCCGCTCCTTTTCGACCCCGGCCCGCCGAATCGCTTCCACGATCACCAAGGCGCCCAGTTCGGTGGCGCTGAAGGAGGAAAGCCCGCCCTGAAAATTTCCGATCGCAGTGCGTACCGCGCTGACTATTACAACCTCAAGAGCCATGTTCCATTCCTGTCGTCCAGTTTAGATTACCCCCCGGGCCCGCAGGCCGGAAATCTCCTCCGGAGCGAAGCCCAGGGTGCCAAGAACCTCGTCGGTGTGCTCTCCGAGGCGGGGAGCCGGCCGGTGCGAATCCGGCCGCAAACCGTCCACCATCACCGCGGTGTTGGTCTGCAGAATTTCCCGCCGGCCGGCCAGCGCCAGGCGCCAGAACAGGCCCCGGCTCTGAAAATGGGGATCCTCCACAACTTCGGAAAAATTTTTCAAAACCTCGCAGCAGGTATCCCGGCCGGCCAGCAGCTTTTCCCACTCCGCCGCGTCGCGGGAGGCAAACAGCCGGGTCAGGGCCGCTTTCATCCCGGCCTGGCGCGAAGGTTCATGGTGATCGCCTTCGACCAGTTCGATACAGCCGGCGGCCTGGCAAAAGTTGCGCCAGAATTTCTCCTCCAGGGCCCCCAAGGCGATCTCCCGTCCGTCCCGGGTCCGGTAAATCGAATAACAGGCCAGCTGCCCGTTGAAGATCGTGGTGTCAGGCCCGGGGTCCAGTCCGAGGCTGTAGTGATAGGCGGAAAGCAGGGGCAGCATGGAAACCAGGCTGTCGGTCATCGAAATATCGAGAAAGGCTCCGGCTTTTTCCCGCAGGGCCCGGATATAGGCGGCCAGAACCGCGCTGACGGCATATAGCGCTCCGCCGGCGACATCGGCCACCTGAATCCCGGACAGGGAAGGAATTTCCCGGCTGGCCGTGGTCCGCAGCACCCCGCTCTCGGCCATATAGTTGAGATCATGGCCGGCCTTGGAGGCTTTGGGGCCGCTCTGGCCGTACCCGGTCAGGGCGCAGTACACCAGCTCGGGCTTGATCCGGCTCAGTTGGTCGTAACCGCATCCGAGCCGGACCATGACCCCGGGACGAAAACTTTCGATCAAAACATCGTATTCCCGGACCAGACGATAAAAAATCTCCCGGCCGGAATCGGTTCTGAGATCAAGGGTCAGGGAACGCTTGTTACGGTTGACGGCATGAAAAAAAGCACTGGTTCCATCGACCAGCGGTTCCCAGCTCCGCAGGTAATCGCCGGCGCCGGGAGCTTCAATTTTCAACACCTCGGCCCCGTAGTCGGCCATGATCATGGTGCAGAAGGGACCCGGCAGAAGCCGGGTCAAATCGAGAACCCGGACTCCCCGCAACAGGTCATAGCCGGGATGTGCCGTACGCTCTCTTGCGCCGCCGCCCATCTCCGAAGGCTACTGGCCCGGCCGGGCTGGGCTTTTCGTGGCCGGGGCCGGGCTCGCCTTTTTCAGAACCTCGCCCTTCTCCACCAGCTTGACAAAGTGACAGAGTTCGCAGCGTTCTTTTTTTCGCTCGGCCAAGTGGCATTTGCCGGCAAAACAGCCCTGCATCCGGGGCCGGTTGGTAGGCAGCGAGTACTTGTCGTGGGCAACCGCGTAGTGGCAGACCAGACAGCTGTCGATCTTGACCTTCTTGCCTTTGAAGTGTTTGGCGTGCGAGATCTTGATGATCCTCGTTTTCTTCACCTCTTTGAGAGTCGGAATCTCGGGGTGACAGCGCAGACAGTTGGCATTGAGCACTTCCGGTCCGCTGTTGAAATGGATCGGGATAATCTTGTCGCGGTAGTGGATAATGAGGTTGGTGCCATCCTCCGGAAAGGCTTTCAGGTGCTTGGTATGGCATTCGTAACAGGTCACTTGAGCGGCCGGATGGGTATGGGATTCCTCCCACATCTGGTGAATCACCGGATGACAGCCCTGACAGAGTCCGTCGTCCTTGTCGGTATAGCGGGCCACTGCGAAAAAACCCACGACCACGGACACCATAACACCGATAATCAGGCTGGTTTTCAGCCACACCGGCAGATCATTGAAAAAATCGAGATCTATTTTCATACCATTTCACCCAAATGACAGTCCGGTAAAACCATCCCGAGACTTGAATTTACTTCACACTGAAACCAGAATCCTGAAACCTGAAGCTGCAAACTACTTTTTCCACACCTGCACCCGGGGGTTGAAAGAGATGGTCCCGGCCAGTTCTTCATCAAGCCGGTTTTTGAGGATGCTGCGCACATTGACGCCATTGCCCTGCTTGTGCCACCAGATCGGCTCCTTCTTGTCCCAGGAATCGAGACGGAAAGAAAAAGGCGTAAAATGGAGCGGCTTGTGAATCAGCAGGGCCCGGGTCATGGGGTCGCTCTTGGCGATGGTCTCGCCCTTGGCCACCCGCCCCAGGGCGCTGTGTCCAAGTCCGAAAGCGATGGCCACGCACTGGGGATGGATGGCCTCGGTCAGCCAGGCCCTGGTCATCACCGAACCGGAGCCGCTCACAAGCCGGACTTCGTCGCCTTCGGCAATCCCGAGCCGGGCCGCCCGGGACGGATGAATCCAGAGCGGGTTGTCATGGCGCAGTTCCGCCAGGTACTTGCAGTTGGCGGTTTGATTGTCGAGTACATGCCAGCGGTAGGGAATCAGACAAAAGGTGTCGACTCCCCGCCAGGCCTCTTTTTCGCTCAGGGAAACAAGGTCTTCCAAGGTGGCGCTGATCCTGGTCCGTGGCGCGGCCGGACGCGAATCATAGACCTGGAAGCCTTTTTCCCGCAGCCCGGCAAAATCGATGCCGACCCGGGCATAAGCCGGGCCCTTGAGAAATTTTTCAAAACCTTCCACGACCCGCGGGGCGTCCGCAGCCCGGCCGCCGCCCAGGACCTCTTTCAGTTCGAGAACAATCTGATTGAACTCCCGGGCTTCCTCCACCGGCTGTCGCGGCGCTTCGGAAAAGAGAATATCAAGATTTTTGATTTTGGCCTGCCGCAGCAGCAGGATCTCGTCCTGGTAGCGGGAGACCGGCTGCCGCAGGGACAAAACCCGCCGGCCATCGGCAAGGGGCTGATCGAAGAGCCCCCAGCTTTCCAGTTCCGTGGCCACCGGAAGCACGAGATCGGCATACCGGCTGGTTTCGCTCAGGTGCGTATCGATCGCTACATGAAAAGGAATCAGGTAAGTATTGCGCCAGTAATCCTGCTGTTCGTCGGCGTTGCAGGTGGTGTAGACCGGGTTGCAGGCATAATTGATGACCGCCGACTTCACTCGGCTGAGCGCGAACCAGTCCAGGGACACCACCTGGCGATCCTGCTCCCCGGCAGCCGTTTCAGCCAGCGGTTCGGCCCGGCCCTCGGCCTCGTCGAAATAAAAGACCCCGCCTTTGCGGCCCACGGCCCCGAGCAGCACGTTGAGCAGTTCGATGGCCACGGCACTGCGCCGGCCCTCGGGCGCGTTCAGCAGTTCCTCGTCATAGATCACCATGGCCGGCTGCCGGTGTACCAGCTCCCGGGCCAGGCGCTTGATCTCGCCGGCCTTGAGGCCGATGGCGGGACCGACCTTTTCCGGCGAATAATCCTTCAGAACCCGTTTCAGATCATCAACATCAAAGCTCTGCCGGGCCAGGGACCCGCGGTCGTAAAGCCCCTCCCGGAGCAGGCAGATGGCCAAGGCCCGGGCGAGGTCGCCGTAATCGGCGGGATTGAGGGGAATCCAGCGGTCACTGCGGCCCCCGGTATTGCTGAGCCGACCGGCAACCGTCACCAGTTTGGCCCGGTTTTCAACCCGGCCCTTGATCAACAGCTGTACGTCATGCACCATCTCCGTCCCCTTGGTATAGGGGTCGGCGGCAAAGTTGAGAATAAAGCGGGTATTGGCAAAATCATAGCGACAGCCGGCAGCTCCGTAAAGGTAGCGACGCAGGCTTTTGAGCGACCGGTCCGGATCGTTCTCGACCACCAACGCCTTGGGAAACAGGGCCCGCAGATCCCCATCCAGCAGTTCCCGGCGACCGAACATCAAGGCCAGACCGCGGCCCCCGTTTTCAACATACGGAGTCAGCTTTTCCGCCGTGATGCGATAGGCCTCCTCCCAGCTGATTTCGCGCCATTGCCCGGAACCGCGCTTGCCGACCCGCACCCGCGGCTTCAGGATCCGGTCGGGGTCGTACAAACGACCAAGCTGACCGTAGGCCCGGGCACAAAGCTTGCCGTGGTTGAGAGGATGCTCCGGGTTGCCGTGCAGCATGACGACCCGGTCTCCTTCGCGATAGGAAATCAGGCCGCAGTGATTGGCGCAGAGAGTGCAGGTTGTGGGCCGGGGGTTGCGATACTTGCGCAGGGTCCTGGCCTGCTGACGATTCCACGGTTTGCGCTTCTGTTCCGCCAGCTTCAGGGGGTTGGGCAGGGCCAGAGCTCCACTTCCCACGGCTCCGAGTTTTATGAATTTTCTGCGGTCAAGTTTCATCTTATTCCACCTTGAGAAAGAATCGCCGATCTCAAACCGCCGCCCCGGGCAGTCGATCCGGCCGTCACTACATCAGGGGCAGGGCCTGCCCGCCGTACACGGTAACAATCCGCATCGCCAGGATACCCACCATGTTCATCAGGGCGGCGACCGTCAACCAGAAATAGCTGTTGCGGGTCCTGGGTATCATGACGATAATCATCGGAATGATTTTCCCGATCAGGTTTTCGACAACGACGAAGAAAAACGACATCTTGCCGAACAGCATGAAATGGGCGACCTCCTTGCCTTCCAGCTTGGAGTAGAGAAGCACGCTGTAGTCGCAGAAAACCAGAAAGAGGTCGACCACCAGGAGCCAGCCCAGGATCTTGGCCAGGCTGACCACCAGATCCTTGTTGATCACCTTTTCCTTGGTGAAAAAGCGGTCCCGGATCATGATCAGCAGAATCATCATCGAAACCCCGGAAACCATGGCCGAAAACAGAAAGACAATCGGCATCAGGCCGGTGTTCCAGTAGTCGCGGGCCACGGCCAGGGCCAGGATCCAGCCGGTGTAGCCGTGCACGGCCAGGGCCATGGGAATCCCGATCAAACCGAAAATCTTGGTCAACTTCATGTTGCCCTTGAACATGAAGATCCCGTAGATAATCGAGTTTAACGGGTAGAGCATCAGCAGGAAAGCCCCGTAGGACATCGCCGACACCGGGTTGAAATAGACGAAATGGTTCCAGACCGACTTGATCGGCCAGCCCACCTGCATCAGGAGAAACTGCGGCGCTAAAAGCAGCAGCAGTACGGCCGCGACCACCCCCATCTTGCTGGCGGGCTTGTACTTGGTCATCCCGAACCCGTAAGACATGGTGGAAATCATGAACGAACCGGCGGAAAGCCCCGTACAGTAGAAATAGTACGAGATCAGGAATGCCAGGGTGGTCTGGTAATGAACATCGAAGACTACTTTTCCCATATCAGTTCAGCCTCCCGTTTAATCTCCAAAGTCGCCGGATCAAACCCGATGTAATAAACCCGGGGATCGGTTCCCATTTCAGGCTTCAACCGCGCCACCGGCCGGGTCGCGATCAACCGGGAAACCTCGCTCTCGGGATCTTTGAGGTTGCCGAAAATACGGGCGCTGTTGGGACAGGCCTCAACGCAACTGGGCTGGAGCCCGGCATCGACCCGGTTATGGCAGAAGTCGCACTTGTCAATCATGCCTTTCAGGGGGTGAATGTACCTGACCTCGTAAGGACAGGCCGACATGCAGTAACGACAGCCGACACAGAGATGGGGGTCGACCATGACGATCCCGTCTTCGCGCTGCCAGGCCGCCTTGACCGGACAGACCTTGCAGCAGATCGGGTCTTCACAGTGATTGCACAGGGTCGGCCGAAAAGCGCGGACAACGTTGGGGTAACGGCCTTTCTCGATCTCCTTGACCCAACTGCGCCAGATACCCAGAGGCACGTCATTTTCAATCTTGCAGGCGATTTCGCAGGTATGGCAGCCGACGCAACGGTCGAGATCTATGACCATCCCCCAGCGGGGCAGATCCTTTTTCCCCTCTTTCTTGTCTTCATGCGGATTGGACATGGTTATTCTCCCTCGCCCCCTTCCTTGCGATAATGTGCGGCCGCAGCCTTAAGGATATAATAGATAAGCCACAAAGCAAACCCGGCGGCCAGCAGCAGCAGGATCAGGCCGTAGAGATTACGGGCACACCAGACCGGGTACTGGTTCTGGTAGTCGGGATAGAGATGAAAAGGTCCCAGGCCGGCCAAGGATACGTTTTTAATCTTCTTGGAAGTATCATGACAGCGGCCGCAGGGAGCGTCGGTGACCTTCTTGCCGTGGACGGCGTTGCCCTGGTGGCAGTCGATGCAGTTGCCGCGGTCGTAATCAAAGCTCATATCTCCCTTGCGATGGGCCTCGAGCCGGAAACTGGCCAGACGCTCCATCAGGGTGTCGAGCCTGCGCTCCTTGTGGCAGGCGCCGCAGGAGGCGGCAAGGTTTGCGCGATTGACGGTCGAGCGCGGATCCCGCTTGCCGAAAACATAGTGACGGGTGTGACAGTTGTAGCAGTTCGGGGCATTTTCCTTGCCGGCAATAAAGGCTTTGCCGTGCTTGCTTTCCCTGTAGTAACTGTCGCCGACCAGCTTTCTCCTCGGCATCCGGACGCCTTTTTTCCGCAAACGCTCCCGGGCCCCGTACGGAAACACCCCTTTGATCTTCGAATGGCAGGCCAGGCAGTTGACTTTCTGAAACCCCGACCGGCAGTGGCGGCTGGCGGCGGCATCTTCGTGGCAGTCAATGCATTCCAGTTTCTGGCCGTGCTTGGTCTGCTTGAACCTGTCGAGGTCGATGTAGAGTCTGGCCGGAGAACCATCCAGGCTGCCGGCCGCCAGATGCTTTTTCCCGTGGCACTTGAGACACTCCTTGTTGGTCCTCGGTTTCTCAACCTCGGGCGGAATCGGCAAAAGCTCTTCGCTTCCGGCGGGGGCCGCAACCGCTGTTGGTGCGGACGCGGCGGTCGTGTGCACTTCGACTCCGTCCCCGGCCGCCCGGACCGCCACCGGCCGCGCCAGCCCGACCGCCAGCAAGCCACAGGCCACAACCATGACAGCCAGCACCCTCAGGCCTCCGGCCAGGAGCCTTGCCGACCCGGGGGAATTATGTTTGTCAGTCATTTTAAGCATCCCCAACCTCCAGGGCGTCCGCCACCAGTTCAACCACGTCTTTGACCTTGACATCTTCTTCCCGATTATGAAACTTCATACCGTCTTCAAACATCACCATGCAGAAGGGACAGGCGGTTACCGCGATTTCGGGATCTTTCTCCAGCGCCTGGGCAGCCCGGTTGTCGTTGATCTTGGTCCCCAGGGTCTCTTCCATCCACATCCGACCGCCACCGGCGCCGCAGCAGAAACCGCGCTTGTGGTGGCGATCCATTTCCGCCAGTTCAAGGCCCGGCAGGTCCCTGAGGATCCGGCGCGGAGCCTCGTAGATTTCATTGTAGCGGCCGAGGTAGCAGGAGTCGTGGTAGACTGCCCGGGCGGCCAGCGGCCGGCTCAGGCGCAGACGCCCCTCATCCAGGAGCCGGGCCAGGTACTCGGTGTGATGCATGACATTGTAGTCACCCCCCAGCTGTTTGTAGTCCTTCTTCAGGGTGTTGTAGCCGTGTGGACACATGACCACGATATTCTTTACCCCGTAACCATTCATGGTTTCGATATTTTCCATGGCCAGCATCTGGTAGAGGTACTCGTTGCCCATCTTGCGGGCCGAATCCCCACAGCATTTTTCTTCCGTGCCCAGAATCGAAAAAGAGACCCCGGCCGCCTGGAGAACCTTGACGAAAGCAGTGGAAACCTTCTTGTAACGGTCGTCGAAGGAACCCGAACAGCCGATCCATAAAAGCAATTCGACATCACTGTTCTCGGCCATGGTGGTAACCCCGAGTTCCTTGGCCCAGTTGCCCCGGTCGGCCCAGCCGATGCCCCAGGGGTTGGAGTTGTTTTCAAAATTTTTGAAAACGGTCTGGACCTCGGAGGGAAAACTGCTCTCCATCAGGACCAGGTTGCGGCGCAGGTCGACGACCTTGTCGACATGCTCGACATACATCGGGCAGACCTCCATGCAGGCCCGGCAGGTGGTGCAGGACCAGATCTGGTCGTCGGTCAGGTAGCCGCCGATCAGGGTCTTCTCCTCATCCGGCAACCCCCAGGCGATATCTTCGCCGGCGGCCTTGCATTTCTTAATTGTATCGGCCTTGTCGTAGAGACACTGGCGTATGTCCTGAACCAGCTGTTTCGGGGTCAGGGGCTTGTCGGTAAGGTAGGCCGGGCAGTTGTCCTGGCAGCGGCCGCAACGGATGCAGGCATCGGAATCCATCAGCTGCTTCCAGGTGAACTGGTGGACATGGGCGACCCCGAAGGTCTCCGAATTTTCGATGTCGAGCAGGGAAACCACGCCCTTGGGCTTGAGCGAGCGGTAGTAGTTGTTCAGGGTGCCGGCCACCACATGGAAAAGCTTGGTGTAAGGGGTGGTGGCGATGAGCAGGATGACCGAATAGAAGTGGATACGCCAGACCCAGCGGATGGCGGCGGCGCATTTCTCGGGGCCGAACTGGACGAAGTTGATGCCGAAAAACGACCCCAGGGGGGCGTACCAGGCGTAGCCCTTGGGGGTGACGACTGCCAGCCGCAGCCCCTCGACCACGAAACCGCTGAGGAAAATGAAGGCCAGCCAGAGCAGCAGGATAAGATCCTCCCGGCCCCGTTCATCAAGCCGGTCGGCTTTCTTGACATAGCGGCGGACAAAGGCGATCCCCAGCCCGGTCAGGGCCAGGCCGCCGACCAGGTCGAGAATTAGCGAGACACCTTCGGCTTCGCCGGGCGAGAGGGCCGGAATCCGGGCCTGGGCGAAGACCACAAAAACAAAGGGAACCAGGAAACCGAAAAAGAGGAAAAAATGCATCCAGCCCGGCAGGGGCTCCTCGAGAATGCGATCGTGGCCGACCACCGAGGCGAACATCGCGGCAAAACGCCGGCCGGAATCACCCCCGCGAGCCTCCGGCTCACCGACGGCCCGCCAGCGCGCAATCTTCCTGGCGCTTCCGTACAGCAGAAGTGCCAGACTCAAGCCGATTACCAAAAGATCAAGTGAATTCAGCATAGCCTCTCTTTCCCCGCTCCCGGTTCCAACCGGCAACTTGACTGATAAAAAAGAAGGAACCTGTTCAATCCGGCCCGACCTCCGCAAAATCCGGATCCCGGCCGCTCAGTGGCTACCCGTGATTCCCGCAACCATCCCGGGACCACTTGAAACCAATTAATTATTTAATTTTACAAAATCAAAAAAATTCCCATCCCGGCACGGATTACGCGACCCCGGTTTCAAACCCCCGGCGCAGGGTCTCGTGAGACCCCCCAGAGCAAACAAATAAAACACATTAAAACAATTAGTTACAAACAAACAACCGGGGCTCTGCCGGAGCAAAAATGAATAGTCGCTCATTCAATAACGGGGCTTGTTAACATATTCACTATGCTTTGTCAAGGACCTTTTGTATACATTAGCTGGAGGCCCGTCAAAGGGTCCACCGGCGACCCGACATGGAGTTTGACAGCAAGAAAAAAGCCAGCCGGTCGGGGAAAAAGCAAACCCGTTTCCCAAAGCTTCGGCCGACACCCGCCAAAGCAAGCGCGTGCAACCCTCAACCGGGTTTTTGACAGTTCTTTTTACAATTGATAAAAGCCCTGAAACAGCGGTTAAATTTCCCCGCCTGTGATTAAAAAAACACTTCCCGCCGCGCTTTGTGATTGCGGTTGACAATCCCCCGCTAATCGGTTAAGAAACAGCCCCGTGAGCCCAGTTAACGTTAAGTGTTGATCCAAAAGCACCGGGGCGGTGGGGAAACCACTCAGCCGGAAAACCTGAAGCGGCGTAACCGGTGAAAAGATTCCGGGCTGCACCGCGAAAGAGATCGACCACCGGGCCGGCCTGCCGGCAAAGCCCGGAAATCGCACCCGGGAATAAGGCCGGGAATAAGGGAGGAGACAATGAAGACACCGCTTTGGCGGCCCTCGGCCGACCGCATTGCCAACGCCAACCTGACCCGCATGATGGAGCAGTTGAAGAAACAAAACAAGGCCGACTGCCGCTCCTACGACGAACTCTGGCAATGGTCGGTCGACAACCGGGCCGACTTCTGGGAAACCATCTGGCAGGAAACCGGCATCATCGCCAGTCGCGGCCATGACAAAGTCCTGGTCGACGGCGACCAGATGCCGGGAGCCAGGTGGTTCGTCGGCGCCCGGCTCAATTTCGCCGAAAACCTGCTCCGTTTCCGCGACGAGCGCGAGGCCCTGGTCTTCAAGGGCGAGGATGAAACCGAAGTCCGGCGGATGACCTATGCCGAGCTCTACGACCAGGTCGCCCGGCTGGCAAAGTCCCTGCGCCGGGCCGGAGTCAAGAGCGGCGACCGGGTGGCGGGCTTCGTTCCCAACCTGATTGAAACCGTGGTCGCGATGCTGGCCACCACCAGCATCGGGGCCATCTGGTCCTCCTGCTCGCCCGACTTCGGCATCAAAGGGGTGCTCGACCGCTTCGGCCAGATCGAGCCCAAGATCCTCTTTACCGCCAACGGCTACTCCTACAACGGCAAGAAATTCAGCTCCCTGGAAAAGATCTCGGGCATCCTCGCCTCTCTGCCCTCGATCGAAAAAGTCGTCGTCATCCCCTACACCGAGGAACGGGCCGACATCAGCCCGGTCAAAAACGCCGTTCACTACCAGGATTTCATCGCCGACGAAAGCGGGCTGGAGATCACGTTCGAACAGCTGCCCTTCGACCATCCCCTCTACATTATGTACTCTTCCGGCACCACCGGGACCCCGAAATGCATCGTCCACGGGGCCGGCGGCACCCTGATCCAGCACTTAAAAGAGCACGTCTACCATGTCGATCTGAAACGCGACGACCGGATCTACTACTTCACGACCTGCGGCTGGATGATGTGGAACTGGCTGGTTTCCGCCCTGGCCGTGGGGGCCACGGTGGTGCTCTTCGACGGCTCCCCCTTCTATCCCGACGCCGGCGCCACCTTCAAACTGGCCGAAGAGGAAAAAATCACCGTCTACGGCACCTCGGCCAAGTTCATCGCCGCGGTCCAACAGGCCGGGCTCAAGCCCCGAAAAGAGTTCGATCTGAGTCCTTTGAAGGCGATCTGCTCGACCGGTTCGCCGCTCTCGGCCGAAAGCTTTGAGTACGTCTACCACGAGGTCAAGGAGGACGTCAACCTGGCTTCGATCTCGGGCGGCACCGACATCATCTCCTGCTTCGCCCTGGGCAACCCGATTCTGCCGGTCTACTCCGAGGAACTCCAGTGCCGGGGCCTGGGCATGAAGGTCGAAGCCTTCGACGACTACGGCAAGCCGGTCTACGGTGAAAAGGGCGAGCTGGTCTGCACCGCCGCCTTCCCCTCGATGCCGATCTATTTCTGGAACGACCCCGACAACCGGAGATATCTCGACGCCTACTTCAGCCGCTACGAAAACATCTGGTGTCACGGCGACTACATCATGATCACCGAGACCGGCGGGGTCATCATCTACGGCCGCTCCGACGCCACCCTGAACCCGGGCGGCGTGCGCATCGGCACAGCCGAGATCTACCGCCAGGTCGAAACCATTCCCGAGATCAAGGACAGCGTCGTCATCGGCCAGGACTGGGACAACGACGTCCGGGTCGTCCTCTTTGTCGTCCTCAACGATGGAGTCGAGTTGAACGAAGAGCTGGAAAAAAGGATCAGGACCACGATCCGCAAAAACACGACCCCGCGCCACGTCCCGGCCAAAATCATCCCGGTCGCCGACATCCCCTATACAATCAGTGGCAAGAAGGTCGAACTGGCGGTCAAGCGGATGGTCCACGGCCAGCCGATCACCAACCGCGACGCCCTGGCCAACCCCGAAGCCCTGGAATGCTTCAATGACCTGGAAGCCCTCAAATCATGATGGTTTGTAACTATTCAGCCAAATCCGGGGTCGGGCGCGGCTTTTCTTCGCTAAGCGTTAAGATTTCTGTTTTTCCTCGCGCTCGCTTCGCCCGCATTGCAAAACTCGCTTACGCTCAGACAGTTGCAATGCTTATGGGCTCCCGCTCGCTGGGAA
>WFRT01000136.1 GCA_015486445.1 Pseudomonadota bacterium
ATCCATGGGCGCGTGAATCACGGCAATCGCCAGGTCATGCCGGATGCTGCCAAGAATTCGGTGCAGGGCCTTGACCGGATCCGAAATTTCATATTTAAGATGATACCTTTTTAGAATATCGGGATCGATTACCGAGACCACCAGCACCCGGTAGCCGTTCCGGTTGAGGCGGACATAGGGCAGACAGCCCGGCCCGTTGCTCAAAACCATGTTGATCGGCGTATGCGTGACCAGGTGCTTGAGAAAAT
This sequence comes from Pseudomonadota bacterium, assembly GCA_015486445.1. Classification (GTDB taxonomy): domain Bacteria; phylum Desulfobacterota; class Anaeroferrophillalia; order Anaeroferrophillales; family Tharpellaceae; genus JAADEO01. The sequence continues at coordinate 249 of WFRT01000136.1, forward strand.
CCTCGCCCTGCTCCTGGCCCAGGCCAATCTCGAACGGCCCGACCCCGATAATATCAACCCCGCTGGCAGCCAGCATTTTCATGATCGCCGGGGCGTCAATCTTGATCAAAGGTGAAAGGAAATCAAAATTGTTACCGGCATTGATCACCAGTACCTGGTCGGGAGCCAACCCTTTTCGGGCCTTGTCGATCAGGGTTTTTCTGCGCGAGAGACCTCCCGCCTGCTTGGTGCTTCACCCGCAGGGTTCAATACTGCTGCGCAGGGCCCCGCCGTAAACGATTCTCAAGGCACAGGAAGAATCATGCCGCACTTTTTCTTTTTTCTGGCCGGCCCCGGCCGCATGTGAACTGCTCCCTGCAACAATCATCAACACGACTGTCAATATCGTCACAACCAGGCCGTTTTTCAACCATAGGGATCTGAATTTTAAAGATTTATCCATTATTTCCTTACTTTTCCTCACTCGTCTTGAATAAAATTTTCACCTACCAGCATTCCGCGGCCAGGTACTGGGTTCCATAAGAACCGCCGAAAAGGGTCAGGGCCCGGACAGCAGAAGCGCGGTCCAACTCCAGCGCAGCAACCTGGTCGGGGTCGACCCCGGGAAACAGGGCGGCAAGACTGACCACCACCCGGCCCTGGGGATTAATCTGAAGATCCCGCGCCTCCAGCCGCCGGCCCGCGGCATCGAGCACTGAAACCTGGACCGTTTGCCGCTGCTGCGTGACATTGACCAGAACCACCCCGGTCCACCAACCCCCGGCTACCGCCATCGGGGTCAGGATCCGGGTTTCTTCTCCCGGGTCCATTTTCTGCAGCGGAATCGCCGCCCGGGCCTCGTCCAGGTATTTAAACTGCAGGTAGCCGGCAAAATCGCTACTGCTTTCAAGCCGCAGCCAGGCCCGGTCCAGCTCGGCTGCCGACAGACCGAACAGCTCACCTTCCAGGACAAGCTCGGCCCCGGCATGGGGAGGCACCCACCAGACATAAGGCTGCGCCACAGCTCGCTCGTCGACAATAGCGGTTATCTTCACGGCGAGAACACCGGAGAGCGGATTGCAGATCCCGACCACGGTGCTCCAGCCGTCGCTGGTGGCAGCATGGGGAACCATCCAGCTTCCTCCGAAACCAAGCAGCGGGAGAGCATCGGCCGCCTGGCTTCGGTTCAGGCTCTCGACCGCGCCCTGCAACTCGCCGTCGGCACTGACCAGGGCCCAGCCCTCGATACCGTACTGGCCGGGGTAATCTCTCCTTTTGTACTCCCCGATCTGGCCCGCCGCCAGGCTGACATGCCCGACATTGCCGGCCGTTCCGTCCTTTTTATAATATTGGATTTCGGCTTGCACTTTTCCGGCCGTCGGGTTGTGCAGGTAGAAGGTTCCCTGGTTCAGCATATCCGAAGCCGATACCAGCCAGGGGATCGCCAGCAGCCGGCGCTCCGGGTTGCGAACCGGGCCGGGAAGCGGGTTGCCCCGCAGGGTCGCGGAACTGCCGGCCAGAAAAAGTCCGGGCTGGGGAAAATCGGTCACCAGCTTGACACCGGCCGGCTTGCTGGTGTCAAAATTGTAGTCAACCGGGGAAGCCTTGTCGATCACTTCAAGCCAGGACTGACCGGCGCCCAGCTCGGCTACCGCGCCGCAGCCGACCGGCACCCCCTGCTCGTCAACCACTTCAAGCCAGGCCCGGCCGGCGGCTTCGGTTGCCGCCGGGGCCACGCCGCAGCCCAGCCAGTATGAATCCGAGGGCAACCCGAAACGCCAGGCGGTATACCTTGATTCAACATCAACCAGGAGATGGACGGGCAGGGTTTTCTGATTACCGGCCGGGGCGGCCACGACCAGGCGGTATTCGGACTGCGGCCCGGCTTCCCGGCCGACAATATCCAGGTTTTCACTCAATTCCCGGCCCAGGGGAAAGCGTTTGATCTCAAGATTATCCTGCAGCAGCCGGCAGGTACCGCCATCCCCGTAATTTACCTGGCGGTCCAGGGCCAGGCGGCAGGAAAGCTTCTCCCCGGGTCGCGGCCGGATGATGAATTCCCGGTTTTCACCCGGATCTACCAGGAGTACATGGTGGCCGGGCACCAGGCTGGCGCCCTGAAAATCTCCGCCCTGACTGTGCGCCATTTCGGAGACCTTGGCGAAATCGACAAAAAGCTTGCTCTGGTCGATGCCGACCGGTACCCAGACCCATTCGGGATGCAGATCGCCGGGCATGCCCTGGAGCCATTTCCCGGTGCCAATATAGTTACCCTCGTCATCCTTGTCGAGGGTGTAGGTATAAGTCCGCTCCTTCTTTACGGTGCCGACAAAGTCATAGTCGACAAAATCATCGGCATAATGGATGGTGCAGACTACGGTGTCGCTCTCAGTGCCGCTACTGATATCCATTTCGTAGGCATAGATCGGGTAGGACCAGAACTGCTCGGTGGAGTCGAGGTCGGCGCCGACCGACTGCTGCTTTTCCCCGATGTATTCAACGAGGTAGCGGTGAAAAACCGCGGGGTTATTCTTGCAGTTCATGTACTGAATAACATCCGAGGCGTGGCAGGCGGTCAGCAGACCCTTTTTATCTCCGACCTTGAGCAGGATGCCGTTGACCACCGAGTCCCGTTGCGGTTCAACTTCGAGAATCGAGGCGTTGACCCAGCCATTGCAGAAGCCCATCCAGTTCTCCGCCTCGGGATCATACCACTTACCGTTCGCGGCCGTCAGAAAGGCCGACCCGGGATACCGTCCGCTGGTATAGAGATCGTACTTGTCAACCGGAGAGGGCCGGCCGTTGTAGCCC
>WFRT01000137.1 GCA_015486445.1 Pseudomonadota bacterium
GGCCTCTATCGCGGCATGTGGCGCTACACCGGCCTCAACGACCTGCTGAACATCACCAAGGCCACGCTGGTCTCGTTTCTCATCCTGGTGGCCGCAATCGTCTTTATTCATCGTTTCCAGGGCTTTTCCCGGGCGGTTTTCATTCTCGATGCCATTTTGACCTTTCTGGCCATCAGCGGGCACCGGCTGGCCATCCGCTTTTTCTATCAGAACAGTTCGGGGTCACGGACGCTATCCCTAAAATCAACCCCGAAAAGCAAGAAAAAAAGACTCCTCCTGATAGGAGCCGGTGACGCCGCGGAACAAATCCTGCGCGAGGTCAGAAACAACCCGGCCCTGCCTTACAACGTGATCGGCATGGTGGACGACAATCCGGCCAAAATCGGGCTCAAGATCCATGATACCCCGGTCATCGGCCTGGTCGATGACCTCAGTGCGCACTGTGATCGTTTTCGGGTCGATGAAATCCTGATTGCCATCGCCACCCTCAGCGGCAGGCAGATGCGACGGCTGAACCAGCTCTGCCAGGAAACCGGGCTCAAGTACAAGGTCCTGCCGGGCCTGGGAGAGCTGATCAACGAGCGCGCCTCGATCAAGGCAATCCGTGATATTTCTTACATGGACCTGCTGGGCCGGGCCGAGGTCAATCTCGACCAGGATGAAATAGGTACGTTCATCACCGGCAAAAGTGTGCTTATCACCGGGGCCGGCGGCTCGATCGGCTCCGAACTCTGCCGTCAGGTAATACGTTTCAATCCTGAAGAGCTCCTGCTTCTCGATGCCGGAGAAAAGAATCTTTACACCATCCAGATGGAGTTGGAGCACGAAATCGGCTTTACCCGCTGCCGGCCCTATCTCGGCAAGGTGCAGAATTTCAAACTCCTGGACACGATAATCAAACGCCACCGGCCGACCATTATTTTCCACGCCGCCGCCTACAAGCATGTCCCCCTGATCGAAATCAACCCCTGGGAGGCAATTTTCAACAACATCAAAGGCTCCCAGTGCCTGATCGAGGCGGCGATCGTCAACCGGGTCGAACGCTTCGTCCTGGTTTCAACCGACAAGGCGGTACGCCCGACCAATGTCATGGGGGCGTCCAAACGGCTTACCGAAATGATCATGCAGGCCTGCACCCGGGAGATGTGGGACGGAACCCTGGCCTATGCCGAATCCGGCATTGACCCGCCTCACGACACCATTTTCCAGGCTGTCCGCTTCGGCAATGTCCTGGGCTCTTCGGGCTCGGTGATCCCGCTTTTCAAGCACCAGATCGAACTCGGCGGCCCGGTAACCGTTACCGACCGCAATATCACCCGCTACTTCATGTCGGTCGAAGAAGCCGCCAGTCTTATCATCCAGGCCGGGGCCATGGGCCGGGGCGGGGAAATTTTCATCCTGAAAATGGGTGAACCGGTAAAAATTGACAAGATGGCCCGGGATCTTATCCGCCTGGCCGGGCGCGAACCCGACACCGAAATTGAAATCAAGTACATCGGCCTGCGGCCCGGGGAGAAACTCTACGAGGAACTGATCACCGAGGGCGAGGGCATCGTCCCGACCGCACATGACCAGATCATGGTCCTGCGCGGCAACGGCCGGACTTACGCCGAGATCAATCACACTATCGTCAAACTCAAAAAACTGGCCAAGCATTTCGATGAACAGGGGATCAGGAAATTACTCCGGGAACTGATTCCCGAATACACACCGGCTACGACCTCCCAAAGCGAAAAAAACTGAACTCTTCGCCCCTGCCATTCATTCTTAGATTCCACATCCCGTTTTTCTTTGCAATTACCGGCCCCCTGGTATAGTTTGTTCGAATCTTTTCATCCAGTTTCCCTAAGCCGTACCTTCATTTGTCCGCAAGGCCGATGCTCAAAGAACACTCTTCACTAGTCCGCCGCCTGGCCATCGGCATCGATGCCGGCCTGATGAGCGCCGCTTTCCTGCTGGCTTTCAGAGCCCGGTTTCAACACTGGCCCACCGCTTCCGAGGAGTTGGCCGCATACGGCTGGACCGCCCTGGTTTTCACCACGATCTGCATTTTCATCCTCTACCAGGCCGGCCTCTACACAAAGCTTCGCTACTTAAGCTTCAGAGAGGTCGCGGGCCGCCTGGCCGGCGCCTTTGCCGGGACCACCCTGGTCACCGCGGCAATCCTTTTTCTGTCTCACGCCACCGGCTACAGCCGGCTGCTTTTTTTCGGTTTCGTCTTTTTTGCCCTGGTCCTGGTTGGAGCCAGCCGCCTGGGCACCAAATACGTCCTGGAAAAGATCAGGGCCCGGGGGCACAACTACAGGGCGGTGCTGCTAGTCGGCCAGGGAGATGAACGAAACCGGCTGGAAAACCTTTTCCAGCCCGGCAACCCTTACGGGATAAAAATTGCCGGAACGGTAGACATCGAAAATGAAGATCCCGAAACCTTTGCCCGTCGACTGACCGGGGGAATAATTGACGAGGTCTATTTTGCCCTGCCCCGCGAACGGGAGCAGCCGAAATTAATCGATCCCCTGCTGGAACAGGCTCAAACCGCCGGTAAAACCTGCAGGATTCTTCTCGGCATCGAGGAAAAGCACGGCCGCCGCTGCCGTTTCACCCGGCTTGCCGGCCGGCCCATGGTGGTGCTGCAGCCGGCCGGAATCGACCCGGACCAGTTGGCCCTCAAGCGCCTGATCGATGTCACGGGAGCCCTCGTCGGGCTGTTTTTGAACCTGATCCTGTTTCCCGCTATCGCCCTGGCCATCAAGCTCGATTCCCCGGGCCCGATTTTTTTCCGCCAGACCAGGATCGGCCGCAACGGCCGGCGTTTCGCACTCTACAAGTACCGTTCGATGTACCGGGACGCCGAGAGCAGCAAGCCTGACCTCATAGCCAGAAACGAGATCGACGGGGCGGCCTTCAAACTCTCTAACGATCCCCGGATTACCCGTACCGGACGCTTTCTGCGCCGCACCAGTCTCGACGAACTGCCCCAGTTCTGGAACGTGCTGACCGGTGAAATGAGCCTGGTCGGAACCCGGCCTCCAACCCCGGACGAGGTCAAACAATACGGCCTGAAACACTACCGGCGACTGGCCATCAAACCCGGAATCACCGGCCTGTGGCAGGTTTCCGGCCGCAACCGCATCACCAGTTTCGACGAAATCGTCAAGCTTGACACCCGCTACATCGAACAATGGTCGCTGGGGCTTGATTTTCGCATCCTGCTGCAAACCCTGGCCGCGGCCTGGTCCGGCCGCTAGCCGAAGGAAACACTGGCAATGAAAATCGCGGTCATCCATGACTGGCTTACCGTCAACGGCGGAGCCGAAAAGGTCCTGCGAGAGATTCTGCAACTCTATCCCGAAGCCGATCTCTTCTGTCTTTTCGACTTCCTGCCGGCGCAGGAACGCCACCTTCTCGGCGGCCGCACCCCGACAACCAGCTTTCTCCAGCACCTGCCCGGGATGCAGAAACACTATCAACGCTACCTGCCGCTGATGCCCCTGGCCGTCGAACAGTTCGACCTTAATGGCTACGATCTCATCATCTCCTCAAGCCACGCGGTTGCCAAGGGGGTGCTCAGCGCTCCCGACCAGCTGCATATCTCCTACGTTCACACGCCGATGCGCTTTGCCTGGGAGATGCAGAACGACTACCTTGCCAACGCCGGCCTCGACCGCGGCCTGCCGGGCTTTGCCGCCCGCCTGATCCTGGCCCGGATGCGAAACTGGGACCGCCTGAACGCCGCCGGCATCGACCATTTTCTGGCCAATTCGAAATATGTCGCCGGGCGTATCAGGAAATTCTACAACCGCCCGGCAACCGTTATCCACCCCCCGGCCGCCACCGAGTTTTTCACCCCGGCAAAAACCTCTCGCAAAGATTATTTCGTCACCGTCTCCCGCCTCGTCGCCTACAAACGCATCGACCTGATCATCGAAGCCTTTAACCGGATGCCGGACA
>WFRT01000138.1 GCA_015486445.1 Pseudomonadota bacterium
GATTGGCGATTACCGGGCCGAAATCGGTCATCGCCCCGAGCCCCATGAAGATAATCGGCGGAATCAGCTCCCACTCGAGCCCGTAATGGTAGAAGATGTGCAGCAGCTGGCCCTGCTCCATCAGGTGGGTCAAGGGCAGGTTGACCACAAAGGTACCAAACCCGATCGGGATCAGGAGCAGGGGTTCGTAGCCTTTGCGAATGGCGAGAAAGATCAGGGTAAAGGCTATTACCCACATGATCAGGTTGCCAACCGTAAGATGGTAGATACCCATCGAATGGATAAATTCAAAAAAAGTCTGTACCATGGCTGTATACTCCCCAAAAACCGGGGGCGAAAAAGAACACCCGGCGCCGGTTAAATCAAACTATCCCTGTTTTGCCGCTTTTTTCTGTTTGTCCTTGGCGTCCATCCGGGCCACGGCGGTCCGAGTCAGGACTACCGAAATCGACAGCACTCCAAGGACGAAGAATACCGACGAAAAACCAAAGACAAAAATCTCCAGCGCTTTTTCCCAAATATTCATCATCTACAACCTCTTTTCAATCTCGGGAAATCAAGAGCTTCCCGGTTCCCGGTTCAGCGGTTCTCCCCGACGGCGGCCGGAGTCCGGTCAGGCTACGGGCCCGGACAGGAATTAAAGTTGGGTCTACTACCGCAATCCAAGGAAGAAAATCAACTAAAAATAATCTTTCAGCAAAAAAAACCGGGTAACTATTCAGCCAAATCCGGGGTCGGGCGCGGCTGGTGTTGAGCCGCTGAAACTTCGTGGGATCCAGGGAAAACACGACCGCCTCATCGTTTTGTCTGGTGATTTCTCACCTCCCCCCCGGGTCCGGGGCCGGTCCTCGGCGGGTGGAAAACAGCGGGTGGAAAACAGTAAAAACCAGGGAAAGGGTTGCGGCCTGAAACTACATGACCTGAAGAACGCCGGCCTTGAATTCATCGAGCCGCTGACCAAGCCGCGCGACCCGGCGCCGCAGGAAGCCGGCCATGAAAAGGCCGGGAATGGAAACCAAGAGCCCGCTCTGGGTAGTTATCAAGGCCTCGGAAATACCGTTGGCCAGGGCCCGGGGGTTGCCGGTCCCGAAAACCGAGATCACGTCAAAGGTGGAAATCATTCCCTGGACGGTGCCCAGCAGGCCAAGCAGCGGGGCTATCGAAGCGAGAACGAAAATGTAGCTGATGTAACGCCCCAGGTAAGCTTCTTCGCGGGCCACCAGGGCGCTCAGCAGGGCGGCGTTATCCTGCCGGTTCTCACCCCGAATCCGGACAAAGCGGTCGACCAGGCGGCAGAGCAGGGTACCGGAAAGTTTCTCCAGCGAAGCTTCGCCCCGGATCGCGGCCAGGGCCTCGGGCAGGCCGGCATCGCGCCGGCTGACCATCCACAGCTGGCGCAGTTGGAAAAGAATCAAACACCACAGCAACAGCGAAACCAGCAGAATCGGCCCCATCAGCGGGCCGCCCCGCTCAAGGTAGGCAAAAATGTCTAATAGCGGCTGCATCTCAAGGGATCGGTTTGGGTTCCTCGTTATTCTTCTGCAGGGCAATCGTCAAACTCACCGATTTTTCTTCCATATCCCCGATAATCTTGTCAACCCGGCGGGCAAACCAGGTATGGAGCAGGATAATCGGAATCGCCACGCTCAACCCCAGCATCGTGGTTACCAGGGCCTCGGAAATACCGCCCGACATCATCCGGGGATCGCCGGCCCCGTAGACCGTAATCACCTGGAAAGTATTGATCATCCCGGTAACGGTTCCCAGCAGGCCAAGCAGCGGGGCGATGGCCGCCAGGACCTGGAGCGTGGGCAGGTACTTTTCAAGTTGCGGCAACTCCTTGAGAATGGCTTCTTCAAGAACATTTTCGAGAACCTCCCGGGCTTCGTGCCGAGCCTTGAGGCCGGCCCGCAAAACCCGGAAAACCGGGCCGCTACGGTTCTCCAGCAGTTCCAGGCTACCGCTGAAATCCCCGCCGGCGACCTGTTCGATAATACGGCCCATGACCCGGTCGGTGTTGCTCTTGACCCGGCTCAGAAAAACAAACCGCTCGGCGCTCAGCAAGAGGGCGACAACTCCGATCAGGAGGATCGGCCAGACCAGCAGGCCGCCGGACCGCAGCCGTTCCCAGGCCGACGGCATCAGGGCCAGGCGGCGAACCGCACTGCCCCCGGAAAAATCGAGATAGACGGCACCGGTCCGGCCGGCGACGAATTCACTGAGATTGCGCCGCACCCACCAACCCGGCCGCGAGACCTCAATCAGGACATCGTTGGCGGGACCATAAACCGCATAACCGCAGTTCTCACCGGCGGCATCGGCCACAATCGCCCCCAGGGCCCCCAGCCGGACAACCCGGCCCCGCGTCCGCCGGCCTTCAAGATCGATATACTCTCCCGCTCCCCGCCGGATCTCGGCGGAAGCCCGAATCTCATCAAGATAGAGAGCGGCCACGGTACGGATCTCCGGCATGCCCGGATAACCATCCTTTTTCAGCAGCGCCTTGAGCGGCGCAAGCCGCCCCGGAGCCTCTCCGGAAACCGGGGAGTTCTCCAGCAGCCCCCGCAGGTCCCGGGCCCCGGTCCGCACCACTCCGGCCAGTTCATCAAGTTGCAGAAAGACCTTGCGGGATTTTCGGCGCAGGCGCTCCTGCTCCGCGGCCAACTCCTCAAGCTCCTTCTCCCGGCGGGAAATCTCGGCCTTCAAGCGGGCGACTTCAGCCGCGGCCCGGTCCCGACGGGCCCGGGCTCTCTGCCTGGACTCGGCAATCCGGCGGCCCTGAAGGCGGCTTTTTTCGCTGGCCGCCCGCTTCTCCTCCGACACCATTTTCACGGCCGGGGTCAACCGCACGCCAGTTTCCCCGGCCGCAGCTGGAAAAGCCGGGCCCGCCCCCATCCACAGCAGGATCGAAACCAGCAAGAAAAAGAGCGGCCTCTTGACCCGTTTCACGGCCTGCCCTCCTCCTCGACCGGCAGGCGCACGAGATCGAAGGCACGCTGCTTGAGAGCCATGCGCAGGGCTTCCCGGACGGCGGGTTGGAAACTCCGGCTCAACGGCACCCATTTGCCGGCCTGGCGATTGTACCAGCCGGCCCGCTCGCCATCCGGGGTCATGTAATAAAGGCCGACCCGCCCCAGGCGCAGGACCCGGACCAGGGTTTCGGTCCCGTCCAACTCCAGGTTCTCTTCACTGACTTCAAAGCCCCGGCCATAACCGGCCTCGATTTTCAAAACCTCAAACACCCGGCGCAGCTTTTCCGCCAGCTGTACATCGTAGCGGTCGAGTTCCCGGCGCAGATCGGCCAGGCGCTGCTCTCTTTCAACCCGGTCGAAAGGCAGATCGGAGCCGACAAACTTCCCGATCTTTTCGCTCAGTTCGTCCAAATAGGGCTCGAGCCTGAGGCCGATGTTCTCCATCTCTTTAAGTCCGGTTTCGAGCCGGGAGATCTCGGCCCGGCGCTGCCGCCGGTAGGCTTTAAGTTTTTTCACCCGGGCCGCCAGCAGCCGGGCCTCAAGCTCCAGGGCATGGGTCGCTGATTCAAGCTCGGCTTTTTCGTCCAGCCAGGCCTGCTGCCGGGCCTCACTCTGTTTCTCGACCGTGACCGTCTCGGCCACGATGCGGTCGATTTTTTCCCGGCCGGGGCCGGCCGTTGCCGCGGTCGCCGGGTACGGGCCGAAAGCCCCGAAAAGCTGGGCTGCAAACAGCATAACCGGGAGAAAAAACCTCATCACGCACCCCTCATCTCAACGCCTGCCGGTAAAACAAAAAGCCCCGCATCGAAACCTCATTTTCGACCCGGGGAACACCTGGACCTATATCCCTTTTCGCCTCCATAATATGGAGTTTGCGGTTTGTCAACTCGCTTTTGGCCGGCCGCCGCCCCGGTTTCCGGCGACCAACCGATTCTTCATGGATTCTTCATCCCCAAAGTGCTATATGGTTCTTTCACGACCGGCACCAATTTTTTGAAAAAATTTTCCCCCGAAAATATGATATTTCCATCGGCCACATCATCCGCTCCGGGCAAAGTCCCGGAAAAATACGGCCTCTACCGGTCCGGCCGGACTTGACGACAGGAAAACCAGATGACCCGGGAAAACCATAAGCGCCCTGAGGCAAACCAGGCTCCGGAGGGCGGCACCGAGCCCCTGGCTTCTACGACCGAAACCATCATCCGGGATGAATTCGCCCAAAAATACGATTACGAGCACGCCCAGCGCTACTACCGCAAACATCACAGAAATCCCCTTCGCAAACTCTCCGACTGGCGGGAAAAAGGGATGGCCCGCCGGGCTCTGGAAGCGATCGGCGATCCCGGCACGATTCTCGACCTGCCCTGCGGCACCGGTCGTTTCTGGCCCCTGCTCACCACCGGGCGGAAACACCCCGTCATCGCCGCCGACAGCAGTTCCGACATGCTGAGGGTGGCGATGGCCAATTGTCCGGCCGAGTTCAAGGCCCGGATCAATCCCCTGCACACCTCGGCCTACCAGATCGCCCTGGCTGACAACAGTGTCGACACGGTCTTCAGTATTCGCCTCCTGCACCACATCGGGGAGCACTCGAAACGGCTGCAGATTCTGCGGGAGTTTCAACGGGTGGCCCGGGGCCATGTCCTGGTCAGCCTCTGGGTCGACGGCAATTTCAAGGCCTGGAGACGACAGCAGCGGGAACGCCGGGATCTGGCCACCGGCCGGCGGCGGACACCCAACCGTTTCCTGGTCCGGCGCCAGGAAATCGAGGATGAATTCAGGGCAAGCGGGCTTGCAATCGTCAGATACTACGATTTTCTCCCGCTTTATTCGATGTGGCGACTTTACCTGCTCAAGGTCTGACCGCCAACTGGCGGTGGTTCCCGGCAGCCCCCGCACCTGGTTCGATACCCGGCCAACCGGCCCCAGGAAGCAATTAAAGCCATGAAAATCCTGCTGGTTGAAGACGATGCCGACCTCCGGCCCCAACTCGAGGATCTACTGCGCCAGCAGCGCTACCTGGTGGTCAGCGCGGCCCGGGGAGACCAGGGACTGGACCGGGTTTTTGGCGAAAGCTTTGACCTGGTAATTCTCGACCTGATGCTGCCGGAGGTCGACGGACTGACCATCCTCAAGGAGATGCGTCGCGGCAAAATTGCCACCCCGGTGCTCATCCTGACGGCCCGGGACGCGGTCGCCGACCGGGTTTCCGGGCTCGATTCCGGGGCCGACGACTACCTCGCCAAGCCCTTCTCGGTGGCTGAACTGCTGGCCCGGGTCCGGGCCCTGCTGCGCCGCCCGGGCTCGGAGCGTGACAGCCGGATGACGGCCGGGACCCTGGTTCTGGATACGATCAGCCGCCGGGTAACCCGGGGAGAACAGACCCTCGAACTGACCCCGAAGGAGTTCTCACTGCTTGAATTTCTACTCTACAACCGGCCCCGGCCGGTTTCCCGGATCGCCCTGGCCGAACATGTCTGGGGAGACGATTTCGACCCCTTCACGATGTCCAATACGATCGACGTCCACATCAAAAACCTGCGCCGCAAGCTCGACCCCCAGGGCCGGGGCAACTCGCTGATCAAGACCATTCGCGGCATCGGCTTCGCCATCCAGCAGGACTCCTGACTTGAAGATTCGCGCCCGCATAACCCTCTGGATCACCCTGGCGGGGCTGCTCGTCGGTATGTTCTTTTCACTCGTGGTTTACTGGGAACTCCGGGAGCAGGCCTTCCGCACCCTCGACAACGAACTCAAAGCCACGATCCGCAATGTCTACCAGATTTTCCACTGGCGGGAACCGGCGCTGCCTCCTCCCTCGGACCCGGCGATCGAGATCTTTTTCGACAACCGGCGTTTCTGGATCAAGGTCTGGCGCCGGAACGAATTGATCTACACATCACGCCTGGCGGCCCGGGTTGAACTGCCGGCCACCGGGCCCATGAAAGAAACTATCAGTGCGGTAATACTGAAAAAACCGCCGGCCGCCGGTTCGGCCGGCAGTTCACGGCAGCCCGCTGCAACCGCTTTCCGAGTTCGCCGGGCCCGGATTCCGGCCGTCAACAATTCGCCGCCCTACCGGATCCAGGTCGCCCTGCCGATGGAAAAACTGGACGAGGAACTCAACGAGGTTCTGCTGGTCCTCGCCCTGGGGCTGCCCGGGGCCGCCCTGCTGCTGATCCTCTTGAGCTGGTTTCTGGCCGGGCGCATCCTCAAACCGGTCCAGGAGATCGCCACCCGGGCCCGGGAAATCGATGAAAAGGGGCTCTCCGACCGGCTTCCGGTAAGTCCCGGCCAGGATGAACTCCACGACCTGGCCACCGCCCTCAACCAGATGCTCGACCGCCTGCAATATTCATTTCGCCGACAACAGGAGTTCATTGCCGGAGCCGCCCATGAACTCAACACCCCGCTTACCAGCCTGAGGCTGTCGAGCGAACAGGCCCTGGCCGATCCCGGTCTTAATCCCCGGCTGCGGGCCCAACTGCTCCATCAGCAAGACACCCTGCTGCGAATGGGGCGACTGCTGCGCAGCCTGATGCTGCTCTCCGCCCTCGAACTTCAGCCCCGGGCCGACATCAAACCCCTGGATCTCAGCCGGCTGCTCAACTCGGTCCTCGAAGACCTCGCCCCGCTGGTGGAGCACAACCGGCTGAAAATAACTATTCGCCGGCCGCCGCGGGCGACAGTCTGCGGCGATCAGGAAAAACTGCGCCGGGTCCTTATAAACCTGATTGAAAATGCAATTAAATACAGTGTCGAGGAAGGGGAAATCGAGCTGGAGTTGAGCGCGGAAAAGGATGGCGGGGTAACCCTTGAGGTTATCAACCAGGTGCCGCGACCCCTGCCGCGGGAAGCCCTGGAACAGGTCTTCGATCAGTTCTTTAGGGTTGAAAAATCGCGCTCCCGGGAATTCGGCGGCTGCGGCCTGGGGCTGACCATCGTCAAGGAAATCGTCACCCTGCACCAGGGCGACATCCGCCTGGAAAACCGGCCCGGAAACCGGGTTGCGGCCATCCTGACCCTACCCGGCAGCCTTTCCCGGAAACCGGCCGCTGGGGCCACATAAGCGTTAAAAATGGTAACTATTCAGCTAAATTCTATCTACCCTCTTTCAGGAGGGGGCGGGGGTGGTTTTTCGGAGCGGTTTCGGAAAGATTTCGTCGTTTTTCCCAGCGAGCGGGAGCCCATAAGCATTGCAACTGTCTGAGCGTAAGCGAGTTTTGCAATGCAGGCGAAGTGAGCGCGAGGAAAAACAGAAATCTTAACGCTTAGCGAAGAAAAGCCGCGCCCGACCCCGTATCCGGCTGAATAGTTACTAAAAAATCAACATTATCCAGACCAGGGCGGCCAGGGCCGAGGCCAGCATCACGGTTGCCGAAGCGATATCCTTGGCCCGGCCGGAGAGTTCATGGTGTTCGGACCCGATACGGTCGACCACGGCTTCGATCGCCGAATTAAAAAGTTCGCAAATCATGACCAGGACCCAGGAGCCCACCAGCAGACTTTTTTCCACCCCGCCCTCGCCCAGCCAGAGCCCCAGAGGCAAGGCAAGGCAGCAAATGTAGACCTCGAGCCGAAAAGCCTGTTCGTTGTTAAAGGCGGCCTTGAGACCAACCAGGGAGTAGCCGGCGGCCCGCCGCAGACGCTCACAGCCGGCCTTGAAATCATTTAAGATCTTCTCTTTCTCCAGGTTTCGCCTAAAATCCACACACAACTCCTTTTTCCAAAAAATTTCCCCGCCCGGCCATAAAAAACCGGGTTAAAGGCCGGTTTCACCATTGACCAGGGCGGCCATCGCCGTCTGAATATAGGCCACCAGCCGGGCCTCCATGGCCCGGGCCAGTTCCCGGTCAGGATTCAACTCGGCCCCGGCCCGGGCATTGAGACGGTAGTCGTAAAGCCGGCCGCACTCACCCGCGTCAGGCTTGGCGTAGAGCCTTTCGCCCTCGATCAGGGCGGTCATGGTGTCGCTGCTCGAAGGCTTGATGACGGCAAACCCGGGATCTTCAGGGACCAGGTTGAGCAGGTTCCGGCCCCAGCACTGGTGGGTAAAAGGCCGGCCCATGAGCCCCAGAACGGTGGGCACCACGTCAACCTGGCTGCCAACGACCGAACACCGGGCCCCATAGTGCTCCTGAAGTCCACCGCCAAGCAGCAGCAGGGGAATGTGAAAACGCAAAAGCTCGATGTCGGTAATCTGTTCGGGCACGCAGAAACCGTGGTCTCCAACCAGGACAAAGAGGGTATCGGCATAACTGCGAAGTTTTTTCGCCTCGACAAAAAAGCGCCCCAGGGCCCAGTCGGCATAGCGCATGGCCGTCAGGTGACCGTCAAGAGCACCGTACCCCTCGACCCGGGGTATCGGCAGAGGCTCGGGAATCGTAAAAGGCAGATGATTGGAAAGGGTCTGGAGAACCGCCAGAAAGGGCTTGTCGGGATCGAGCCGGGCCAGCTCTTCGAGCGCCCGGTCGAACATGTCCTGGTCCGACACGCCCCAGGTCGGATCGCTGAACCGGGGATTTTCGAAATCGAAGCGGCCGATGAAACGGGTCATCCCCTGGTTGCGGAAAAAACCTTCCTGGTTGTCCCAAGCGAAATCTCCGTTGTACAGGTAAACATCCTGGAAAATCCCCGGCCCGAGAAGATTGATCAGGCCGGAAAACGGGGCCGCCCCCTGGGGCTGCTGCATCAGGGTCTCGTAACCGGGCAGGTTGGGAAACGCGGCCAGGGTGGCAAACAGGCCCTGGTGGGTATGGGTGCCGTTGGAAAAAAAGTGATCGAAAAGCACCCCTTCCCGGGCCAGGCGGTCAAATTCCGGACTGATACCGCCGCCGTCACCCAGGACCCCCAGATGGTGGGCCGAGAAGCTCTCCATGACGATTACCACGACGTTCCTGAAACCGCGGCCGCGGCCAGGCTGGGGATGGTGACAACGCAGAATCGGTTTGCCAGTCGCAATCCGGGGCTCGTCACCGGGTTGAAAAAGCATTTTTCGGACCGTGGCCAGGGCATTTTCCGGATTTTGTGCCTTGAGCCATTTTCGCCGGTCCTTGCGCTTGCCGACATCGAGCAGGGCCTTGACCAGGGTGTAGATCCCGTTCAAGGCCAGGTGGTTGGCAAACAGGTGCCGGGAGTGATAGGCATCCCCCCAGCGCAGGGGCGGACCGGAACGCAGGGTGCCGCGGCAGGCGATCGCGTGCCCCGCCAGCACCGGGATAAAAACCAGCAGGCGCAGGCCCCAACTGTCAGCCGCGGCCGGAGGGGGGGTGGTGAGATCGGCAAGCCCGTGCACGGCGGCCACCAAGAAAAAGGTGAGCAGCCCCCAGAGAGCCAGGTAAGAAAGTACCGGGCAGCCGTGCCAGATCATGCTGGTCACGGTTTTCGGGTCCTCCTTGATATAGTCGAATACCAGGCTGTTGAGACGGGCGTGAAACTGCTTGTAGAATTCAAGCTCGACGACCCCGAGCAGCAGTGCCGCCCCCCCGAGGACCATAACCCAGCCCGCGATAAAACCCCGCATCCGGGCCAGGCCGGGAAAGAGCTCTAAGATTATCGGCACCAGCATCACCGCCCCGACAATGATCATGTCAAAACGCCAGCCGATGAAAAAGGATTTCAGCAGCTCCGGCGCGGCAATCGGGGCGGTCAGCTCCCGGTTGCAAAGCAGCAGCAGCAGGCGCAGAACGGCAAAGGCCAGGGCAAGGATCAAACTCAGGCCGAGGACAAACTTGAGATCGGCAAAAACCAACGGCATCAGCCTTCCTGAAAAACCCGCGGTTGTCCCTTCCGTGACCCGGCACCGGCGGGATGCAGCGCCATTAGAGCTGGAAACTGTCGAGTTGGCCCCGGCGGCCGATCACCACCAGGATATCGCCGGCTTCCAGGGGCTGGTCGGGACTGGGAATGAAACTGTGGCGGCCGCCGCCGGCCGGCCGCACGGCGATCACCTGGATCCGGTACCGGTTGGTCAGGTCGAGCTGGCGCAGGGTTTTGCCGGCCTCCTGCTCGATGGTCAGTTCATGGATGATCAGGTCCTCGTCAAAAGGCAGGTAGTCGACAAAACCGGGATGGGTAAGCCGGTCGGCCAGTTGGCGGGCCGCCAACTCCTCGGGAATCACGACCCGGTCAACCCCGATTTTCTCCAACAGCTTGCGATGATCGGCGTTGCCGGCCTTGACCCAGACATTGGGAACCCCGAGCTCTTTGAGAAACATCGAGATCATGGCGCTGGCCGAGATCGAATCACCGATGCTGACGAAGACATACTCGAATTCCCCGATCCCGGTCTGCTCAAGCACGTCCTTTTCCCGGGCGTCGGCCAGGAAGACCTGGGTCAGGATGGCCTGGGCCTGCTTGATATGGGTGGGGTCGTTGTCGAGCCCCAGAACCTCGTGCCCGAGCCCGATCAGGCGCTCAGCCAGGCACAAACCGAATTTTCCGAGCCCGATCACCCCGATCTGCAACTTTTTCTTAACCATGACTTCAGATCCCCTGCAATTTGATTCAGCCCACCAGAAGGCGCTCTTCCGGCCAGCGGAAAAGCTCCCGGCGCTGGTAACTCTGGACCGCGGCGATCAGCACGATCGGTCCCAGTCGTCCGGTAAACATCAACAGCACAACGATCAGCTTGCCCAGGGTGCTGAGGGTGGTGGTCAGCCCCAGGCTCAGACCCACGGTTCCGTATGCCGAAACCGTTTCGAACAGGATCTTGAGTTCGAGATCGCGGCTCATCGGGTGCGGCACCAGCCCCCCCTCGGTAATATTCAGAATAAAGGCCGAGGACAGGATGATGACGACCGAGACAAACAGCAGGACCAGGGCTTCATGCACGACCTTTTCCTCGACCGCGAAACGGCCGATGACGGCCTGGCTCCGGCCGCGGATCTGAGCCGTTAAAAAAGCGATCAGCACCCTGAAAGTCCCGACTTTGAGACCTCCGGCACAAGAGCCGGAACCGCCCCCGACAAACATCAAAAACATCATCAGGTAGAGCGAGGCGTTGGTCATCATCCGCAAATCGACGGTATTGAAACCGGCCGTCCGGCAGGTTACCGACTGAAAAAAACCGGCCAGCAGGGTAAACCCCGGCCCGCCTCCGGTCCGGGTGGCGTAGGACTCGCAAAGATAGATTCCGAGCCCCCCGGTAACGATCAGAAAAAAAGTTGTAATAATGATGATTTTACTGTACCAGCTGAGACGATGGGGGGGCACCGTGGAGATCACCGACCGGTGTCGCCGGGGTCGGCGCAGGTGGTTCAGGTAGCGCAGGTAGCGCAGGTAGCGGAAATGCCTGAAATAGCGAAAGTTCCAGACCTTCTGCAGGAGGCTGGCGGCCCGGCCGCTAAGTTCCACGACCACCGCGAACCCGAGCCCCCCGGTGACGATCAGGATCATCACCACCAGGTTTACGCCCCAGTTTCCGCGCCAGGCCATCAGGTTGTCGCTGTAGAGCGAGAAGCCGGCGTTGCAGAAAGCGGAAACCGAATGGAAAAGCGCCGAGAACGGCGAGATATCGCCTTTTCCTGAGAGGTAAAGAAATACCGCGCCGCAGGACTCGATGATAATGGTCCAGGTGACAATCCGCACCAGGAGGACCCCAAACGGCTGGCTGCGGTCATGCTGCAGTCCCTGACCGATCACGAAACGGTCGTTCAAGGCCACTTTCTGGCGGATCAGGTAGTAGATCAGGGCCGTATAGGTCATGATTCCGAGCCCCCCCGCCTGAATCAGCAGGGCGACCACGGACTGGCCGAAAAGGGAATAGGTCGTACCGGTGTCGACCGTGGTCAGGCCGGTAACACAAATGGCCGAGGTCGCGGTAAACAGGGCGTCGATCCAGGACAGGCCGCTTTCGACCTGGGCCAGCCGGGTGTGAAGCAGCACCGTGCCGCAGGCAATGGCCCCGGCAAAGAGAATTATCGGCAGGGTGATCGGGGTCACCCGGAAAGATATTTTACGCATAATAAATTAGGGTTTTATCTGCGGGAAGTATAAGGATGTACCCTAGAGCTATCATCGCCGTTTGTCAAGTTTTGTCGGCCGCGCGGGAATTCCCGTCAACCCTGTTTCGCCGTCGTCCGGCCTGCCGGAGGGCTGCCGTCGGCAGCGCCGGCGCCGGGCGCATTTTCAGGAGAGATATTTGCTGACCGGTTCCAAGATCACCACGATCCGCCCCCTGCCGCCCCCCTGGGCGGAACTTGACTACGAAGCCATCATGGCCCGGCCCGGGGGCTGCCTGGTCAACGACGGGCGTTCCTCGCGGGTCCACCGTTTCGACGACCCCGGGCTGACCACTTTCCTCAAGCGCTACCGCTTCCGCAAGATCCATTGGCGCCACTGCTGGGAAAAGTCCCAGGTCGCCAGGGAGTATGAAAACCTGGTCCGCATCAGGCAGGCCGAACTTGGCTGCCGGACGATCGAGATCCTGGCCTTCGGCGAACGACGCCGACTGAGGGTTTTACTCGACGCCTTCCTCCTGAGCCGGGCCGTGCCCGGCGGCGTACGGCTCTCACTCTTTCTCGCCACCCGGCCGTCCGACCCCCGCCGGCCGGCGGTAGTGAAAAAGCTTATTGACTTCGGCACCCGGGTAATCACCAGCCAGTTGGCGATTACCGATCTCTTTTTCCGCAACCTGGTCGTGGTTCCGGAAGCGGCCGAACTCTACCTGCTCGACGTCCAGCGCTGTCCCCGGAACCGGCGCCGGGCGGCCCGCAAGACCTGGCCCCAGTTCTGGGCGGACTGCGAGCTTTTTCTCACGCCGGCGGAAAAAGAGTACGCCGCGGCCCGCCTCGCCGCCTGTCTGCCCGAACCTTTTTCCGCCCTGGCCGCCCGGGCCGCATCCTTCCTTCCCAAAG
>WFRT01000139.1 GCA_015486445.1 Pseudomonadota bacterium
CTTTAGATCCGGCCGTGGTCGTTTGTGATGAAAAGGGGGAGTTTGCCATCTCCCTGCTGAGCGGCCACATCGGCGGGGCCAACCGCCTGGCTCGCCGGGTGGCCGGGGTTTTCGGCGGCCGGGCCGTGATTACCACGGCGACCGATGTCCAGGGGCTTCCGGCGATTGATGAAATTGCCGCCCACAACGGTTTTACCATTCTCAACCCTGAAGCCATCAAGGCCATCAACAGCCTGGTCCTGGCCCGGAGAGCGGTCGGGATTGCCGGACCCGGTTTCTGGACAAAACTGCTGGCGGATGAATTTGCCGGCCGGGCCACGGTCCTGCCGGCCGGAGCTGAGCGCAAAAGCGAATTGGCCCTGGCGGGCATCATCCTGGTCGATCGTGATGCCGGCGAACTTGCTTCCGGATATTCGGCGCTGCCTGTACTGGGCTTGAAATCTCCCCGGCTGATTGCCGGGATCGGCTGCCGGCGCGGTGTTCCCACCAAGGAAATTGAAACGGCTTTTATGAAAGTTCTGAAAACCTGCGGAATTTTTCCGGAGCAGGTTGCCGGCCTGGCTTCGATCGATTTGAAAAAGGATGAGGCGGGACTTCTGGCCCTGGCCCAAAAATATTCTCTGCCGCTGTTTTTCTACCTGGCTCCGGAACTTGAAAAGGTCGTGGTGCCATCGCCTTCGTTGCGGGTGGCCGAGGCGACCGGTTCGTCTTCGGTCTGCGAAGCGGCGGCCATCCTGGCCGGCGGCGGTCGACTGGTGCAGCCTAAAACTAAGTTCTCCAGGGTGACCGTGGCCCTGGCGATAAAATTGGAAAGGGATCAGGCAAGATATGGAAAATAAAGATATTTATGCTGTTGGAATTGGTCCCGGCAAAGCCGAACTGCTTACTTTCGAAGCCCGCCGGGTTCTCGAAAATGTCGAGGTGATAGTCGGTTACCGACCCTACCTGGAACTTATTGCGGAACTTACACGGGGCAAGGAAATGGTCTCGACCGGCATGCGGGGCGAGGTCGCACGTTGTCGCCGGGCCCTGGAAATTGCCCGCAGCGGACGTTCGGTGGCGGTGGTTTCATCCGGTGATGCCGGGATTTACGGGATGGCCGGCCTGTTGCTCGAGTTGGAGGAAAAGAGTGAAGAGCCCTTGAACGTGGTCGTGGTTCCCGGAATTACCGCGGCCAGTACCGCGGCGGCAGCACTCGGGGCGCCGCTGATGAACGATTTCGTGGTTCTGAGCCTCTCCGACCAACTGACCCCGGTTGCGGATATTCGCAATAGAATCCAGGCCGTGGCCGCGGCCGACCTGGTTTGTGTGCTGTACAATCCGCAGAGTCGCACCCGCCGGGAACTGCTCCGGGAGGTAATCGATGAATTTATCCGTCACCGGGGTCCCGGGATGGTGGCCGGAACGGTTCGCAACGCCGGCCGCGAGGGTGAACAATGCTGGCTCGGGACGCTGGCGGAGTTGCCGGTAGACGAGGTTGACATGCTGACCGTGGTCCTGGTCGGCAATTCAAAGACTGCGATCGTCAACCGACGCATGGTGACCCGGAGAGGCTATACGGTAGAGAAGTGAAGCTTTGGAGACTGACTGGAGCGGGGGAGAGATCGGGAGAGGGTATTGCTAGGAAAAGGGGTGAATCTGAGAAACGCGGTAGTTTAAAAAAAGAAACCGGCACGAACCCGGTTAAAGGCCCGTGCCGGTTAGAGGCTAATCACAATTACATGGGGGTAACGTTCTCAGCCTGCGGCCCCTTCTGTCCCTGGGTTACTTCCATGGTGACCTTCTGGCCTTCATGCAGGGTTTTGCGGCCTGTGGTGCCCTGAATGGCACTGTAATGGACGAAAACGTCACTTCCACTTTCCTGTTCAATGAAACCGAAACCTTTTTCATCATTGAACCATTTTACCGTTCCTTCAACTTGCTCTGACATAACATCCTCTTGCATAATTTGCCGTCTCCAGACGACGTTGTAAAAAACCCGGCCTTAAGGCGGCCGGTTCGAACAGCGCCTAACTATCCTAGTTCAGACAATAAAGCAAGGGGAATTTATGACCGGCCCGGTTTATTTGAAAAAAATAATTTTGCCGCCTTGTCCGGCGCGGACTTGAATGGGTCCCGGACGGGGGAGGCAAACGGCTTTTTTGCTCCGGTGATTTCGCCGGCAACGGTTTATCGGTACGATCTTTGAAAAAAATGACCACGGACCAGCCGGCCGTAAAAGGTCTCGAAAAGGATGGATAGGGAGAGAAAGGCAAAAAACACGACAACTGCCTTGAAATTGCTTGAGAAGGTGTGAACCAGCAGGGTTGCCAGGGCGGCGAAGCTGGTTACGGTGGCCAGCAGGGTCAACTTGCGGCTGGCGCCGAGAGTCCGGCTCAGACTCCAGGCACTGAGGTTGACGAGAAAAAATATCAGCAAAAAGCCGGCGCTGCCGATAATGGCGATTTCGGTCAGTTTGATCGTGTTGGCCAGGACCAGGCTCAGGAGGGCGGTTGCCACGACCCCGGTTTCGGGAATATTGCGGTGTTCCTGGTCGAGAAGGTCGGGAAGTTCGCCCTCCCTGGCAATGATGTAGCCGAGACGGGCATTGCCGTAAATGGTGGCGTTGATGGCGGAGAAGGTCGCCA
The DNA here is from genome assembly GCA_015486445.1 of Pseudomonadota bacterium. GTDB lineage: Bacteria > Desulfobacterota > Anaeroferrophillalia > Anaeroferrophillales > Tharpellaceae > JAADEO01. The sequence goes on from WFRT01000139.1 coordinate 2,628, forward strand.
GCAGGGCGGCAATCGAGACAATCGTAAATCCCAGCTGGCCGAGGGCCGGCCGGGCGGCAACCGCGAGAGCGTAATCCCGGGCCTTGAGGAGTTGGGCTTCGGGCACCGTGCCGACGGTGATTATGGCGATCAGAACATAGAGAACGATAACCGTCAGGATAGACCCGTAAAGGGCCCGCGGCAGGTTGACCACGGGGTTTTTGATATCTTCGGCCGAATTGGCGATCAGTTCGAAGCCCTCGTAGGCGACAAAAATAATCATCCCGGCGACAACGATGGAAAGAGGGCTTCCCCAGCCGCCGCCGGCCGGGGAGAGTCGTTTGACGTCGATGAAAAAGGTTCCGGAAACGATGATCAGGATCAGCAGGACAATTTTGATTGCCACGATGACGGTTTCCGATTTGCTGACGAAAGAGGCGTTGATGAGATTTATCAGGAGCGGAAGAACGATGGCGAGACTGATCAACAAGTGTTTGAGCCAGGCTTGCGGTGGCCCCGCAAAGAAGGTCTGGCCGTAAGCGGCAAAGGCCACGGCGTAAAGCGAGATGGTGACCAGATAACTCAGCCAGAGCATGAAGTTGATGCTGCCGGAAAGCAGGTTGTGGCCGAAAGCGTGGTCGACGAAGGTTACGGTGCCGCCCCGGCTGGGAAATTTCACCGCGAACTTGGCGTAGGAGTAGGAGGTCAAGGCAGCGACGATGCCAGCCAGGATGAAGGCTATGGTGGTGGCCCCGTGGGCCAGGGATACAGCTTCGCCGAGAACCGCAAAGATCCCGCCTCCGACCATGCCGCCGATACCGATGGCGACGGCACCAAACAGGCCGATATCCCGTTTGTCGGTATTTTTCATAACCAGCAGGCCAACTCTTCTTATCCTCCGACTGCCGTTGCCCCGAGCTCAGTTTTCCGGGGTGAAAATCAGACGTTGAAACGGATTTCGATGATCTCTCCCGGCTGGACGATATAGTCGCGGTCGACGACCCGGGCTACGCCCTTGGCCTTGCAGTCGTTGAAATTGTGATGGGCCAGGTAGTCATCAAAGCTGACGACGTCACCCTTGATGAACCCCCGGGCCAGGTCGGAGTGGATCTTGGCCGCGCAGGTAATGATGTCGGAGCCCTTGCTTACCAGCCAGGCGTGGGATTCGGTCGGGCCGGTGGTATAGAAGAACATCAGGTCGGATTTATCCAGGGCGGCCTCGATGATCTGGTTGGCTGTTTCGTCGCCCGTGATGCGGATTACCGGCTTTAAGCTCAAGGGGTCGGCCTTGTTGACAAGCTCCTTTTCGGCCGCCGTCAGGTCGAGGTCGCACAGCGGGATCTCTCCCTCCAGCCTCTCCTGGATCTTTTCGAGCAGCGCTCTCTCTTCTTCGCTGTCGGCCCGCTCCCGGCGGATTTCCACTTTTTCAATATCGAGAATCAGAAGATCGAGAAGATTTTCCTCGGGAATGACGATGGCGTCGACATGCACCGTTTCATCCCGGATAAATTCGGCGAAAAACGGCACCAGTTTCTTGGGCTTGTCTTTCTTTTCCAGGGCCCCGAGCCTGGGGTCGTTGTACTTGATCTTGCCTTCCGGCAGTTCCGTGGCGAGAAATCCGATTTTCATCTCTACTCCTTGCTTAATTTATCGTAACTATTCAGCTAAATTTTATCTTCCCGCTTTCAGGAGGGGGCGGGGGTGGTTTTTCTGAGCGGTTTCGGAAAGATTTCGTTGATTTTCCCAGCGAGCGGGAGCCCATAAGCATTGCAACTGTCTGAGCGGAGCGAGTTTTGCAATGCGGGCGGAGCGAGCGCTGGAAAAACAGAAAGCTTAACGCTTAGCGAAGAAAAGCCGCGCCCGACCCCGTATTCGGCTGAATAGTTACAATTTATCTTAGTTCTCCGGCTATCTGGTCAGGTGTCTGTATTTTATCCGGTGCGGCCGCTCGGCGGCGGTCCCGAGGCGGGCCTTGCGGTCGGCTTCGTATTCGGAGTAGTTGCCGTCGAACCAGACCACCCGGCTGTCGCCCTCGAAGGCCAGGATGTGGGTGGCGATGCGGTCCAGGAACCAGCGATCGTGGCTGATGACCACGGCGCAGCCGGCATAATTCTCAAGGGCCTCTTCGAGGGCCCGGAGGGTGTTGACATCGAGATCGTTGGTGGGTTCATCGAGCAGGATGACGTTGCCTCCGGTTTTCAGCATGCGGGCGAGGTGGACGCGGTTGCGCTGGCCGCCCGACATCAGGCCGACTTTTTTCTGCTGTTCCGCCCCGGTGAAATTGAAGCGTCCGACATAGGCCCGGGAATTTATTTCCCGGCTGCCGAGTTGGATGACTTCCCGGCCTTCAGAGATCGCTTCCCAGATCGTCGCCTCGGGATCGAGGCTGTCGCGGTTCTGGTCGACATAGGCGAGTTTGACCGTGTCGCCAAGGCGAATGGTGCCGGCATCGGGTTGTTCCCGGCCGGTGATGAGCTTGAAAAGGGTGGTTTTGCCGGCCCCGTTGGGACCGATTACCCCGACAATCCCTCCCGGGGGCAGGGCGAAGCTCAGGTCTTCGAACAGGAGGCGCTCGCCGTAGGCCTTGGCCAGCCGGTCGCATTCGATTACGACCTTGCCGAGCCGGGGACCGGGAGGGATATAGATTTCAAGTTCGCGTTCGCGTTTTTCTCCTTCCTGTTCGAGGAGCTGTTCGTAGGCGTTGATCCGGGCCCGGGCCTTGCTGTGCCGGCCCTTGGGTGACATGCGTATCCACTCGAGCTCGCGCTGTAAGGTTTTGCGGCGGGCGCTTTCGGCTTTTTCCTCGCGGGCCAGACGCTGCTCTTTCTGTTCCAGCCAGGAGGAGTAGTTGCCCTTCCAGGGGATGCCGTGACCGCGGTCGAGTTCGAGGATCCAGCCGGCTACGTTGTCGAGAAAATAGCGGTCGTGAGTGACGGCGATGACGGTGCCTTCGTAGCGTTTAAGGTGTTGTTCGAGCCAGGCCACGGTTTCGGCGTCGAGATGGTTGGTGGGCTCGTCAAGCAGCAGGATGTCGGGTTTTCTGAGCAACAGCCGGCAGAGGGCGACCCGTCTTTTTTCTCCCCCGGAAATCACCTTGACCGGGGTGTCACCCGGGGGACAGCGC
>WFRT01000140.1 GCA_015486445.1 Pseudomonadota bacterium
CGATCGCTACCTGCTGCTTCCCCACGGCGGCAGCATCGGGGTCAACTACGGCCCCCTGGTCCTGAGCCGGGAAAAACTTGGGCTTGTCGACCTGGCGGGAAGAAAGATATCGGTTCCCGGTTACTCAACCACCGCCTACCTGGTTTTCAAGCTGATCTGTCCCCGGTTCGAACCGGTGATTATTCCCATCACCCCGTTCGAGCGCACCTTTGACGCCCTCAATAACGGCGAGGTCGAAGCCGCGGTGGTGATCCACGAAGGCAACCTGACCTACCGCGAGCGGGGATTCCAAAAGATTGTCGATCTTGGAGAATGGTGGTGGCGGGAAACCGGTCTGCCGCTGCCGCTCGGCGGCAACGTCATCCGCAAGGGACTGGGGCCGGCAAAAATCGCCGTGGTCTCCGACCTGCTGCGCCAGAGCATCGCCTACGCTCTCAATCACCGCGAAGAGGTCATGGACTACCTGCTGGCCCGGGAGACCCGCAGCGACCCGGCCTTAAAAGACCGCGCGCTGCTTGACCGCTATCTCTCGCTTTATGCCAACCACGACACCCTGGAATACCCGGTGGCCGCCCGCCGGGGCATCGAGGAACTCTTTCGCCGGGGACATGACGCCGGAATCATCACCCACCCGGTCAAGGTCGAATTCGCGCCCTGACCGGGAATTTTCGCGGCCCCGGCAATTTTACCATCACAAGGGAGGTTAAGATGGAAACCAGAAATCGCAAGACATCCTTTTATAAACTGGCCTGTTTCCTGGGCCTGGCCCTGATCCTGCTGGCCGGCGCCCCGGCCGGCGCCGCCGACGCCAAGCTGCCCGGCGAGCTCACCGTGGCCGGACAGAAACTTATCCTCAACGGCTCCGGCATCCGCAAGAAGTTTTTCTTTTCCATTTATTCCTGCGGCCTCTACCTGCCCAAACCGGAAAAAGATCCCGCCAAGGTCATTGCCGCCGACGAGCCCAAGGCGATCATCATGCACATGATCCACAGCAAGGTCAGCCAGGAAAAGATCGTCAAGGCCTGGAATGACGGCTTTTTCAACAACTCTCAGGAAAAACTCGATCAGCTCAAAGAGCGGATCAACACTTTCAACTCGATTTTCAACCGCGACCTGGTGGCCGGAGACCAGATCGTCATGAGCTACGTTCCCGGCCAGGGTACAATTGTCAACTTCAACGGCGAACTCAAAAAACCGATCCCCGGCAAGGATTTTTACGATGCCCTGCTTGCCATCTGGCTGGGCGACAATCCGGCCGACGACGATCTCAAAGAAGCTTTGCTGGGACTGGATTGATGCCTGAAGCGGTTCTCCTGCTGGCCTATGGCGGTCCGGAAAAGCTTTCCGAGATCGAGCCTTTCATGCAAAGACTGCTGCGGCGCGAAACCCTGCCGCCCGGGCTGCTGGGCCGGGTCGAAAAAAAATATTCGGCCATCGGCGGCGGTTCCCCCCTGCCCGGCATATGCCGTGAAATCCGCCGGAAACTGGCAGCTGAGCTTTCCGGACTTGAGGTTTTCCTGGCCTTTCGCTACACCGACCCGAGCATAGAAAAGGTTGTTGCCGAAATCAGGAGTGAGGGTTTCGATACAATCCTGGCCCTCTCCCTTTCGCCCCACTCCTCGATCATAAGTTCCCGGGCCTACTACGAAAGCCTGGAAGCGGCGGCCGCCGCCGAGAACCTGCGGCTTAAGCGGCTGGAAAACTGGTACCGGGAAGCCGCCTACAACCAGCTGCTGGTCCGCCGTATCCAGGAGGCCGCGGAAGAGAATCAGCTGGATTTGGCGGCGCCCGACACCCACCTGCTGTTTTCCGGACACAACATACCGCAAAGCTACATCGATCGGGGCGACACCTACACCGATGAGCTCCGGGCCAACATCGCGGCTCTAAAACAACTGCTGCCGGCCTCATGCCGCACCTCCCTGGCCTGGCAAAGCAAGGGCAATGCCCCCGGAGCCTGGCTCGAGCCGGAGATTGAGCCCCACCTTAAGGAGCTTTGCCGGGCCGGGACTCGCAGGCTGCTGGTGGTTCCGGTAAGTTTCTGCATGGACCATCTGGAAACCCTGTACGACCTCGACCTCGAACTGAAAAAATTCTGCCGGGACCTGGGGCTTGACCTCTACCGGACAAAACCGGCCAACGCCGCCGACGATTTCATCTCGATGCTGGCCGCTTTCATCAAAAGGAACTCCTCCTGAACATGAAAAAAGACAAAAAAGTTACCATCGTCGGAGGCGGCATCACCGGATTGGCCGCTGCCTACGAACTCAGCCGGAGAAACCGTGACGCCGGGATTCGGGTGGAAATCGAACTGCTCGAACAGGCCCCGGTTTTCGGGGGCAAGATCAGCACCCGCCAAGATGGTGATTTCCTGGTTGAAGGCGGCCCCGACTGCTTTATCGTCGAAAAGCCCTGGGCCCTGCAGTTGGTCCGGGAAATCGGCCTGGAAAAAGAGCTTCTCAACACCAGTACCGCAACCTCCGGCACCTTCGTCTATGACCGGCAGGCCCTGCACCGGCTGCCGGAAGGGGTCATGATGATGGTCCCGACCCGGCCCGGCCCCTTTCTCAAATCCAAATTGATCTCCTGGCCCGGCAAAATCAGGATGGGACTTGAAATCGCCATACCCCGGCGCCGGGAGGCAGGCGATGAAACCCTGGCCTCTTTCGTGCGCCGCCGCCTCGGCCGGGAAGCCCTGGACAAGCTGGCCGAGCCCCTGATCGGCGGCATTCACGCCGGCAACCCTGAAAATATGAGTCTGCTGAGCAC
>WFRT01000141.1 GCA_015486445.1 Pseudomonadota bacterium
CATACTGTTGATGGGCAAAAGCGGCAGCGGCAAATCAACCCTTTCGGTAGCGGCCGCCAACAGCGGTTTCCAGTTCCTGGGAGAGGACTACTGCGCGGTCAGAAACGATCCCTTCCCGCGCCTGGCAACCATTTTTTCCACGGTCAAGCTGACTCCGGAAAGCTGTCGACTGCTCAAACTCGAACCCTCCGAAACGATACTCGAGATTACCGGGAAACACCTTTTCTTTCTCTCCGATAAACTGATAAGAGAGATTCCGGACGGCCTTCCGCTGGCGGCCCTGGTCTTGCCGGAAACCCGGCCGCAGGAGATGGCCGACGTTCATTCCTTAACCTCCGCCCAAAACGCCATCCAGCTATCGGTCAGTTCCCTCTACCAGCTCCCCCACTCGGGAGGGGCGGAATTCAGGAAACTGGCGCAACTCGCCCGCGAACTGCCCGGCTGGAAAGTCATAATTCCTGCAGGCCGCCCCGACCGGGCAATGCCGGCTCTTAAAGAGATACTGGCGGCGGCCCCGTCGACACCCCACGTCTGATGGTCGACTGCGGTTTTGCTCTTTGCCGAATAAAACTTTCAAGGCTCTTGACGATCGTGTAACAACAACTCTCTGACAAGGATTTGCACCCATGTTCCACTGGCTTAAGGATCACCACAGAAAGAAAATTCTCCAGAACCCCTTTCCGCCGGCTTTCAGGGAAATCCTGCGGGGAAATTTTCGCCACTATACCTTTCTTGACGATGAGGAAAAAAAGTGCCTTGAAGAGCTGGTCCAGGTGTTTCTAGCCGAAAAAAGGTTCGAGGGCTGCAACGGGCTTGAGATTACCGATGAAATCAGAGTCGTCATCGCCGCCGAGGCCTGCATGCTGCTTTTGGGGATTCCCCAGCACGATCTCTACCGGGGGCATGATTCCATCCTCGTCTACCCCTCGGTCGTGGTCACGCCGCCGGCCAGCCGCGGAGTTTTTCTCCAGGGCCCGCTGCTGGAACAGCCGCCGCTGCCCATTTCCGGCCAGGCCTTTCAGCAGGGCCCGGTGCTGCTTGTCTGGGACGTCGTCAAACGGGACGCGCTCCACCCGGAGCGCAAGCACAACGTCGTCTATCACGAGTTCGCCCACCTGCTCGACATGGAAAACGGGGCGGTCAACGGCACGCCGGAACTGCACAGCCGGGAGCAATATCGAACCTGGGCGAAAATTTTTTCCGAAGAGTTCCTAGCCCTGCGCAGGGATGCGGACCGGGGTAGAAAAACCTTCCTCGATCCCTACGGGGCCGTAAACGAAGGAGAGTTCTTCGCCGTGGCCACCGAATTTTTCTTTGACCGGCCCATCCAGATGCAAAGCGGACACCGGGCCCTCTACGAGGTTCTCGCCGGATTCTACCAGCAGGACCCCGCGGCCCGGGAACACCGATACCGAAAAATCAGGCACACCCCGTAAAAGCCCGGACTTTTCTCTCAATCCAGAAACGGTTGCAAGCAAATCATGGATCCCACTGCCGACCAAAGCCCAGTCAGCGTCATCCTGCCGCTCTACAACGGGGAAAGATTTATCCGGGCGTCCTCCGCCAGCGTCCTGGGCCAGACTTTTTCCGACTTCGAGTTGTTGATCATCGACGACGGCTCCACCGACAACTCTCTGGCCCACGTCCCTGATGATCCCCGCATCAGGGTTTTCCGGCGCCGGAACCGGGGCGTTGCCGCAACCCGCAACTTCGGCCTGGAAAGGGCCTGTGGAGAATTTATCGCCTTTATCGACCAGGACGACTGCTGGCACCCGGACAAGCTGCAACTGCAGCTGCAGGCTTTTGCCCACGACCCGGATTTGGGCTATGTCCTGACCATGATGCAAAACCGGCTTCAGGGCGACACGCAAAAACCTGTCTGGCTGAAAGAGGAACAGGTGGAAAAAGAGCAGATCGGCCTGCTCCCCAGTTCCCTGCTGGCCCGGCGGGAAGTCTTTTCCGTGATCGGCGATTTTGACCAGAGTCTGACCAACGCCAGCGACCTCGACTGGTTCATCCGGGCCGACCAGGCGGGAATCAAGCGCACGATCCTGAAAACCGTACTCGTGGTGCGCGGCATTCACGAGGCCAACGCTTCACATGCGAAAAAACTCAGCAAGAGGGAAACCTTCATGATTCTCAAGCGCCAGATCGAAGCCCGCAAACAGGAAGGAACCCGGGAAAAGTGATGAAAACAGGTGACGGTTTCCGGGTCTCGGTGATAATCCCGGTCTACAACGGCATCAGGTACCTGCCCGAAACCCTGGCAAGCGTTAGGCGGCAGACCCGGCCGGTGGATGAAATCATCCTGGTCGATGACGGGTCGACCGACAACACCGGGGTCTGGATCGATTCCCTCAACGATGAAAAGATTGTCGCCTGCCACCAGAAAAATTCAGGCCAGGCCGCGGCCCGTAACCTGGGCATCGAAAAAAGCCGGGGCGATTTGGTAGCCCTGCTGGACAGCGACGACCTCTGGGAGCCGGAAAAAATCGAGCTGCAAATTGCCAGGTTTAATGAAAATCCCGCCCTGGGAATCGTCACTTCCCGGTTTGTCGAATTTTACAGCCCCGACATTGCCGCCGCAACCAGGGCGTCAACCCGCTTGAAGGAGGGCATCCTGTCCGGCCCGAACTGCAGCAATCTCCTGGTAAGGAAAGAAGTGTTCACGAAAGTGGCCCGCTTCGATTCCGCCTGGCGGACCGGGGAACTTCTCGAGTGGTGGAGCCGGGTGGCGGAGGCCGGGGTGGTCGCGGACGAGGTTGCGAAGGTCCTGGTTCGGCGCCGGGTTCATGACTCAAATCTCGGCCGCCGGGCCGCCCGCGACCGCGGCGACTATTTTGCCATTATCAGGAAACAGCTGCAGAGAAGACGCCGCAACCTTAGCGGAAAACCATGAACATCCGGCAAAAGCTGATAGAGTATACCTGGCGCGACCAGAAAGCCCGGCTGCTTTCCGGCATCTTTCTGGCCCTGGCCGGAAGCCTGCTCCTGATCGTTCTGCCCTGGCTTTTCAAGGTCGCGGTCGAAGCCCTCGGCCGCCACGGCTGGTTATTCCTGGCCGGCATCGGGCTGGCGATAATCGCCACACATCTCCTCGCCTCCGGCCTCGCGCTTGGCGCCCGCTGGCTGATCCTCGATGCCACCAAGGAAGCCATCCGCCGCCTGCGCAACGATTTGCTCTGTGATTTGCTGTTTACCTCCAGGACGCGATATTCCGGTCTCGACCGGGCCCGGGTTCACAGCCGCATCATCGATGACACGGAAAGGCTTGACGTCATGCTCAATGCCGTTGCCGCCAACCTGCTGCCGGCCGGGCTCGCCGCTTTCCTCCTGCTGCTCCTGCTCCTGAAACTTTCCTGCGGCCTTACCGTCCTGCTCCTGTCCACGGTTCCCCTGTTCGTTCTCCTCACCCGCCAGACCCGCCGCCGGCTTAAAAGATACGTCCGCGATTTCAATGACAGTTTCGAAGCCTTTTCCCGCGGCGTCCGCTTTCTTCTCGATATGTACGAGCTTACCCTGCACCAGAACGCCCGGGATGTGGAGTGGGAAAAACAGTTGGACAACACCGAAAAGCTCAAGGGCAGCAGCCGGGCAATGGCCCTGATGACAACCTTTTATTCCCTGAGCCAGGAGATGGTGATGATCCTCGCCACCGTCATCGTTCTCCTGGGCGGCGGCTTTGCGGTTTCCCGAGGCTGGCTCGACCTGGGCGGGCTGGCCTCATTCTACATTGCCGTAATGATCTTGAAAAGCCAGTTCCGCACCTTTGTCGCGGCCCTGCCCCAATGCCTTGTCGGCCTCGAATCCCTGCACCGCCTGGAAGAACTTGGATCTCGGCACCATGAAAATTTCTACCGGGGCCGCCGGAAAATCATCCTGCAGGATTCGATCAGGGGAGAAAATCTGACTTTCGCCTATCCCGGCAAGGAACCGGTTATCGACGATCTCTCTTTCCTGGTTCAGGTTGATGCGATTACCGGTTTCAAGGGCCCCAACGGGAGCGGCAAAACCACCCTGCTCAATCTCATTTACGGGGTGCTGCACCCGCTTTCCGGCGGCCTGCAGGCCGACGACATTCCCTATCCGGAACTGGACCTTGATCATCTGCGCGGCCAGGTGGCCCTGGTTTCCCAAACCCCTCTTTTCTTTGACGGCAGCATCCGGGAAAATCTCTGCTACGGCCTGGAAAAAATTTCTGAAGATAAATTACAGGAAATCCTTGAATGGTGTTCGGCTGGGCAATGGATTTCCACCCTTAACCAGGGCATCGACACCCGGATCGGGGAAAACGGCATCGAGCTTTCCGGCGGTCAACGCCAGGCCCTGGCCATCAGCCGGGCTTTGCTGCGAGAGCCCAGACTGCTGCTGCTCGATGAACCCTCAAGCCATCTCGACCCCGGGATAACCCTTCGCCTGCTGGAAAAACTTAAAGCGGAAAGAACCGATACCGGCATCGTCATCGTATCCCACGATGAACTGGTGCTAAATTTGTGTGATACGGTCGTCAGGCTCGACAGAAACGCTGGAGAAAGGAAAAATTGAAGACCAAAACAAGCCTTCGCCAAAACCAGGACCTGCTCCTTAAAGCCGTCCTGCTGCCCCCCGAAACAGCCCTTGATTGCTGGCGGGAATGGCAAAGGAAAGTCGACATCGAAGATATCGATCCGGCCTCATTCCGGCTGCTGCCGCTGCTGTACAAAAAGCTCCGGGCCGGCGGGGTTGAAGAACGAGAACTGAAACCCTACGCCGGCATCTATCGCCAGACCTGGGTAAAAAACGAGATTGCCTTAAACCGCCTGGGTTCGTTTCTGGAAATCATCGAACAGGCCGCGGCCGCTCCTCCCCTGCTGCTCAAGGGCGCCGCCCTGCTGCTGGAATTCTACACCGATTCCGGTCTGCGCATGATGAATGACGTGGACCTGCTGGTGTGTGAAAACGAGCTGCAGCGGATCTTTCCAGCCCTGACCGGACGGGGCTGGAAAAGCAAGCAGGAATTGCCCGTGGTCACAACCTCGCTCTGGCGGAAAACCCGGCGGGAATGTCTCTTTATCAACCGGGAAGGGATCAATGTCGATCTCCACTGGAACTTCTTTGCCGAGGCCCATTACGAAAACGACCGCCTCGAGGAGCTGTTTCGGCGCGGCCGGCCGGTAACCGTCGGCCGGGGCCGGGCCCGGCTGCCGAACCCCACCGACCTGTTCTACCATGTCATTATCCACGGCACCCAGAACGAGGCACAGCGCAACCTCTACTGGCTCGTCGATGCCAAGCTGATCCTGGAACAGAAAGGCTCAGAAATCGACTGGCCGCTGCTGATGGCAATGATCAGCAAAGATCGCCTGACCGCCCGCTTCCAGGAGGCTGTCAGACAACTTGCCGCCTACGAACTGGACACCCTGATTCCCACCGCTCCCCGCCGCCTGATCCAGGCACTCGACACCAGCTTCGAGGAGCAGCTGGAAATGTTTTTTGTCCGCAACCGCTACATTCTGCTCGGAGATTTTCCCAAGGTTCTGTTCATGGCCCGGCGTTACAGCCGCAACTTCCCGTCACCCCGGCAACGGCTCGAAAAGATGGTTGAATATTTTCTCTGTCGCTGGGAACTGGAACATCTCAACCAGGTTCCGGCAGATTTTATCCGACGGTTGAAGAAGAGGTGGAAAATGCTCCGGGAAAACCGGGACTGAATCTTCACCCGCAAGTTTCCCTTTCCGGACCCATGACAAAGAAAGCCCCGTGAAAGATTGGTTTCACGGGGCTTTTTCCGTTGTGCTGGCTTACCTTCTTTTTTTCATCGTTGTCAGGGTATCGACTTGACCAAGTCGCGCAGTTGCGGCGGCAGTTTTTCCAACTCCGTCCGGCCGCCGGCGACGCGGGGCGGAACGAGCGGCGGCTGACCGCACTTTTTCAAGATCTCGAGGCCGCCGTCGGGGGCCAGGAGAAAGGCCATGAACGCTTCGGCGGCCGGCCGGTGGGGGGCGTTTTTGATAATCGTAATACCGTAGGTGATCGATTTGCCGTAGATGGTCATTTTGCGGCCCGGCTTTTTGCCGCTGACCTCGACCTTGGCCTTGTGGTATTCGGCGTCATAACGGTAGTCACCAAGATTGATCGGGGCCGGCAGTTCGAGATAGCGCAGGTTGTGCTGGATGGCGACCGAACGATATTCCCAGGCGTAGTCGAGATTGCCGGTTTCGAGCAGGGAGATGAGTTCCACCGATTTCGGCCGGACATTTCTCAGCGGCCGGTGGGCAACCAGGCGCCGGGCCAGGCCGGGTTTTTCGTAATAGATTTCCGCCAGCTGCAAAACCATCAGCGACCGGTAGCCGCAGGGATCGATGTTGGGGTCGGCATGGCCCCAGGAAACCTCGGGCCGGTCGATGATATCATACCAGTTGTTGGCCGTCAGCCGGCCGGCATCGGCGCTTTGGTCGGTATAGCAGAGCACCATCCGGTTGCTGGCGAAATGGATATTCCAGGTCGCGTAATCGGGCACCAGGAGCTTGTCGATCACCTGGTAGTCGGCCGCGGCCATGATGTCGCACGGCAGTTTCAGCTCGGAGATCTTGCGGGCGCATTTCTGACTGCCGGCGGCTTCGCGCTGGACGTCAATTCCAGGATGACGGGCCTCGAAGGCTTTTTCGATCAGGGCCATCGGCACCGACAGACTGCCGGCGTGAAAGATTATCAGCTTGCTTTGGGCCGCGGCCGCCGCCGGCCCGGGCAGCAGCAGTCCGCAAAGCAGCATCCCGGCCGCCATTTTTTTCCCGAAAAACCGCATCTTACATCCTCCCCATGATAGAATCCTGTCAAACTGGCAACTCACCAGGTGGTCAAACGGGTAAAGCAATTCACTCGGCACCCATGGCGGCCGCCGCTGCCGCATCCTGGTAAAGCGGCCGGCCGTATTTTCCGCGGCCGAAATCGCGAATGACAGCCTGGCCCTTCTTCGATGCGACGAAAGCGATAAAGTTGCGGGCCAGGGTGTGCTGGCGACCGGGAAACCTTTCCAGGCTGGGCCTTAAGGCGTGGTAGACATTTACCAGGATAGGATCATCCTGGAAAAGGGGCACCAGGTTTTTCAGCTTTGCCCGGTTGGCGTAATAGGTGCTGTTATCGGTCATGAAATAGCCGGGTTGATGGTCGGCCCGCAGCAGGGTCGGCCCCATGAAAGCCCGGGTCACAACGTACCAGCTGCCGGCCGGCCGGATGCCGGCCAGTTGCCAGATGGCAAGTTCTCGCAGGTTGGTGCCGGAATTGTCGCCCCGGGAATAGAAAAGGGAGCGGCTGCGGGCGATCAGGGCATAGGCCTCGGGTGCGCTCCGGGCCCGGGCGATCCCGGCCGGGTCCTGGCGCGGCCCGACAATGATAAAATGGTTGGCGCCGATCAGGGTCCGGTCACAGGCCCAGCCTTCCGCAACGGCCCGGATTTCCGCCCGGGGCGCGTGGACCATGACGACATCGCACTTTCCCGCCTTGAGCATCTCCAGGGCCGCTCCGCTGCCCTTCTTGTACCAGAAGATCCGGCAGTCCCGGGCCCGGCAGAAAGGCTGGGCCAGGGCCTTGAGCAGGCCCAGGGCGCCGGGACTGCCGGTGGCCAGAACCATTCTCGCCCGGCCCCGTCCGTAGACCGCGGTCGGCTTCTCCCCCGCCCGAACCGACGGTCCGGCCAGGAACAGGACAACAAAAAGCGACATCCCGAAAAGGATCCGAAAACCCTGCCTTAATGCTTGTCTGTTCATCTTCATAACACCCCGTTAAAATAAATCGACCGGCAATTTTCTCTGAGCTGCGCAGCGCCGTCCATCGGGTTAGAATCGATACCTGATCCGGGCCGTGGAAACAAAGATATTCTCATCGCTGCCGCCGTCGGGCTGGCGGTCCGGATCGCTGCTGTCGCGTTCGTAGAAGTCGAGGGCGTCACCGGCGAACAGGTAGCCGGCATTGACAGCGAACTCGAGGTTTTCGTAGATCTTGTATTTGCACCAGCCGTCCACTTCCCAGCCGATTTCGTCATTGCCGTAGCCGCTGTACTCGATATCCTCGGCCGTCATCATGTACATGACCGCAGCGCCCAGGGCGAGTTTCCGGCTGGCCTTGTAATCAACCGCCAACTTGTTCATGACAAAGCCCCGGTCCAGGAGGTAGTCTTTTTCAGTAAAAGAGGAGTCGTCAAGATAGGTGGCCTTGAAGATGCAGATGTTGTCTTTGCGGTCGATGTCGACCGCCATGAAACCGTTGAAATCACCGTCGGCGGGGTTGTCGTCGCCGGTGGCGTACCAGAAGGTATAGGTAAACTTCAAGGCTCCGGCCTTGAAACCGAGGTCCAAATGAAACAGCCAGGCGTTAAGATCGAAATCCCGGTCATAAGCCCCGCCTCTGCCGTCATTATCAAAATAATCGACGCCGTTGTAGGACAGCTTGTAGCTGGCATTGTCGATGCTGCCGGTTTCATAGATGAAGTCCCAGCTAAGAAAGAAATTGTCAGACGACCATGAACCGTCAGTGCCGAGTGCCAGGATACTGGTATCGAATTTGTTGCCCAGCTGCTTGATCTCGTAATTTTGCGACGTGATCTCGGCCGGCGTACTGCGATCGCCGTTGCCGCAGTGGTAAACCGAAAAGAGACCGGCGGTCAAAGACGGCAGCGGCCTGAAATTGACCCGGCCGTAGAAAGCGTCCAGGTCCCTGACATCACTCTTTTCATCCAGGCGGGGATCGCGAATCGGCCTGAGCCAGGCGGCAACCCAGTCAAACGCACCGGTCGAGCCGTAGGCCTTGATCCCCATGATGGTCTCTTTCCAGTAGAAACTGTTGATGTCAAGAGGCTGCAACCCCATCCGCACCCGGCCGTTTCGGGAAAAACCGGGCAGTTGAAAATCGGTATAGAGCCAGCGGGTTTCCAGGTTTATGCCGTCGCCCGAGTAACTGCCGCCAAGATGCTTGCCCAGGGAGCCCGGTTCGCCATATTTAAGGCTGCCTATCTCCCAGGCCCAGACTCCCCTGACCCGGCCGTCGCTGGTGGCGGCATCAAACCACATCCGGTACTTGGCCTCGCCCCAGGTATCAGCCACGGTGCCGTCATGCAAAGTCGCCTTTTCCTGGTGCAGCCAGTCGGCATGGTTGGTATAGATCATGAAACGGTTGTTGAAATCCCCCCTGATCTTGAGATCGGCGGCCGCCGCCGGCCGGCCCCCGACCCCGGCGGCCGTCGGAAGCAACAGAAAAAACATTGCCAGAACAATCTTTTTCACCCCGATTTCTCCTCTCCCAAGATTACCGGCTAAGGTAACGGGCCGTTGCCATAAGACTCAAACGGGGGAAATCCATAGCACGTGAAAAAAGTTTTTTCAAGATACGCTATAACAAAAAGTTACTTATAATAACTTTTACAAACATAAAAATCTCAAAGTGGAGTTATGCGGACCAGTTCGGGCAGACAATTTCCACTTCGAAAATCGTCGGCCCGGTCCGGGTACGGGAAGGCAACAGCCACTAAATCCGGAAACCCGGCTAAACGGTCACCGTAGCAGGAAGGGTGAAATAGATGAAAGACGGCCGGCTGGCTAGATTTCCAGCTTTTCAAAAAGCACGAAAAACAGCAGCAGAACGACAATGAAAACCGGCAGCACCAGCCAGGGCGAAACCCCGAAAAGCGCCGGCAGGGTCAGCTTGCCGTAAGCGCCCCAGGTCAGGATCGTGGTTTTGAAGAGCGGGTACATTTCGGCATACACAGCCGCTCCCGCCAGCATCCCCAGCACGGCCCAGAGCGCGTGCCAGCGGCCCTCGCCCAGGGCTCCCACCGAGGTTCCGGGACAGTATCCGACAATCGCCCAGCCGGCCCCGAAAAGGGCACCGCCGATCAGGTTGGCCCCGACATGGGTCGCCTTGACCTTCAGGCTCACCACTCCCAGGCTGGCCAGCAGGTTGATGCCGAGAGCACCGACGATGATGGCCGAAAGCATGAATTTGACAATGGTCATATCCTCAAGCAGCATGGCTCCGACCTGTTTCTCAAAACGCAGCACCCGACCCTGCTGCAGCAGGATGCCGAAAAACACTCCGGTCACCAATCCCAGGCTCAACGCGTTCATGGCCGACCTCCTTTTCCCGAGCGGTAAACCAGTTTTGCCACCAGCACACCGGCACCGAAAAAGCCGGCCATCGCCAGGAAGCCGCTGACCGACAACTGCATCAGCCCGCTGAGGCCGTGCCCGCTGGGACAGCCGCCCGCCAGCCGGGCCCCGAACATCGCCAGGGCGCCGCCAAAAAATGCACCGACCGCCCGGGTGGCGACGCTCCCGCCGAAACGCTCCTTCCAGAGCGGCGGCACCGACTCCAGTTTGAAACCCCGCTCGGCCAGGGAGGAAACCAAAGCACCCAGCAGGATGCCGACGACAAACATCAACTGCCAGTCGATCTTGACCTTCTTGGCCTGGAAATAGCTGTTTTCGGCAACATGCCGGGGGCTGAAACTCTTCTCGACCATCCCGGCAACCCTGACGAACGTCGTCGAGGCTCCCAGGTATTTAGGTTTGCCCAGCACCTGGGTGGACACCAGCACCGAAAGGGTGGCCAGCACCCCGACCAGGGCTCCGGCCAGGTAAGGCCGCCACGATTTCACCATTTTTCCCTCCTTCATGGAACCACGGTTTATCCCTAAACTGTCAAACATACTATATCAAATCAATCAGAATTTTTCACCCGGTTTTAACAGCCGGACCAAATGCCGGTTTCAGGGGTGCGCCATCCCCGCCGAATCAGTGCACCAGGCGGCTTAAAGCCATGGTCAGCGGGGAGTAGAAGGTAATGATGAGAAGATCGATAATCAGGACCAGGACAAAGGGCAGAACCCGGCGCGAAAGGGCGCCGATCCGGTCGCCGGAAATCGAGCCGGCAACGATCAGGCAGATCCCCATCGGCGGAGTCAGCATGCCGATGGCCAGGTTGGTGACGATGATTACGCCGAGCTGGATCAGGTCTATTTTGAGCAGCGGCTGCATCGCCGCCAGCATCGGCACCAGCAGGATCAGGGCGGCGGTGGTCTCGACGAAGGTTCCGGCCAGCAGCAGGACCAGGTTCAACATCAGCAACAGGACCACCGGGTCGCGGCTTAAGCCCAGCAGGCTACCGGCCAGCTGCCGGGGCAGGCTTTCGATCGCCGCGATCCAGCTGAAAACCGAGGCCGTGGCGATAATGAACATGACCACGGCTGAAATGATACAGCCCTCGATAAAAAGCCCGGGCAGGTCTTTCAAGCCGATTCGACGGTAGATGAGGATCCCGACAACAAGGGCGTAGACCACGGCCACGGCGGCCGACTCGGTGGCCGTGAAAATCCCGCCCAGGATGCCGCCGAGAATGATTACCGGGGCGCCGAGGGCCAGAAAGGCCCTTCTGCCGGTAACCAGAATCCGCCGGAAAGAAAAAACCGTCGCCCGGCCGTAGCCGTTGCGCCAGGCGATAACGGTGCTGACTATCACCAGGGAGATTCCGATCAGCACCCCGGGCAGAATGCCGGCGGCAAAGAGCCGGCCGATCGAGGCCCCGGTGAGATAGCCGAAGATGATCATCGGGATCGAGGGCGGGATGATAACCCCGATCGATCCCCCGGCGGCCTGGACGGCCCCGGCGAAGGCTGAATCGTAGCCCGACTTCTGCATCGCCGGGATCAGGATCGCCCCGACGGCGGCGGCGTCGGCCGCCGCCGAGCCCGAGATCCCGGCAAAAAACATGGCCGAAATGATTGTCACCGCGGCCAGGCCGCCGGGCAGCCAGCCGACCAGGGCGTTGGCGAAATCGATCAGCCTTTCGCTGATGCCGCCGGACTCCATCAGAACCCCGACAAACATGAAAAGCGGCACCGCCATCAGATGAAAGGAGTCGGTCCCGGCCAGCATCCGCTGGACCACCATCATCAGGGGAAAGCCGCCATGCCAGAGAAGCGCCCCGACCCCGGCCAGGCCGATGGCGATGGCGATCGGCATATTGAGGAGAAAAAGGACAAGCAGCAGAAAAAGCAGCAGCAGGCCGTTCACGCCCCATCCCTCCCCGGCCCCGGCCTTCCGCCCAACTCCCGGGCCAGGAAGGCGGCGGCATGCACCAGCATCACGGCCCCGCTCAGGGGCACCACGGCATAGACCAGCCCCTTGCAAAGCCCGAGCGCGGGGGATACCTGGAAACGCACGAACCAGGCGAATTTCCCGCCCCAGACCAGGAGTATGAAAAAGAAAAAGGCGGCCCCGGCAGTAACCAGCAGGCGGACGATTTTCCGGCCGGCAGCCGGCAGGCGGACATAGAGCACGTCGACGCCGGGGTGGGAGGAGCGGCGATAGGCGCAGGATGCGCCGAGAAAGGTGATCCAGACCAGCAGGTAGCGGGCCAACTCCTCGGACCAGAAGAGGGAGTGGTTGAGAACGTAGCGGCAGAAAACCTGGACGGCGACAACCAGGGCCATGGTCAGGCCGCCGGCGAAAAGTAAGTACTCCACCGCCCGGTTGAGCCCGAGGCTCAACCGCTCCAGCCGGGCCGCCGCCCGGGATCGTCTTGCAACGGCGGCTTTACTGTCGGGCGCCATCGACCGGGCTACCTGGTCGCCGCCAGGGCCTTTTCGAGCAGGTCGTGAACTTTGGGGTCGGCAAACAGCTCGTTGTTCTTGAGCCCGGCAACCTTCTTGCGGAACGAGGCGATGTCGGGATGCTCCTCGACGACCATCCCCTTCTCCTTGAGGAATTTGAGCCGGGCGGCATTCTTGGCCCGGTTGTCGGTACGCTGGAAACGGGCGGCCTCGACCATGCAGGCGCGGATCAGTTTCCGGTCGGCCGGCGGCAGTCCCTGCCACCAGTTGAGTGAGGCGACGTCGATATGGGGCGAGTAGACATGGCGGGTCATGGTCATGTATTTCTGGATCTCGTAGAACTTGTAGACCTGCATCACCCAGAGGGGGTTTTCCTCACCGTCGATGACCCCCTGCTCGAGTTCGGTATAGATCGGCCAGGGCATCGGCGTCGGGTTGGCGCCCAAAGCCTGCCAGATGGCTTTGTGCAGGGCCGAGGCCATGACCCTGATCTTGAGCCCCTTGACGTCGGCCGCGCTCTTTACCGGCCGGCGGTTGTTGGTCAGGTTGCGGAAACCGTTCTCGGAAAAAGCCAGCCCCTTGAAACCGACCTTTTCGAGCTCCTTGAGAATGGCCTGGCCGATGGGGCCGTCGAGCACCTGGTCGACCTGCTCGTAGTTCTTGAACAGGAAAGGATAGTTGATGACCCGGACAATCGGATCGAAGGTGTCGAAGGGACCGCCGGTGATCACCCCGAGCTGGATCGTGTTCATCTGGATCTGCTGGAGAATCTCGGTCTCGTTGCCGATCGACTTGGAGTGAAAAATCTTTACCGTGTAGCGGCCGGGCGCCCGCTTTTCCAGCAGATCCTTGAACTTTCCGGCAACGATATTCTGGGCCGAGCCGGGCTTGGTGACGACCCCGAGCTTCAATTCGGTCGCGGCTCCGGCGGCGGGGCCGGAAACGATCAACAGAAACAGGCTGAAAAAGGCTGATATCAACAAAATCCTGCGCATGGCAAACCTCCTGGTAAATTGTCCCTGGCAAAAAACTTTAAAAACCAAGGTAACTATTCAGCCAAATTCTATCTCCCCTCTTCCAGCAGGGGGCGGGGGTGGCTTTTCTGAGCGGTTTCGGAAAGATTTCGTCGTTTTTCCCAGCGAGCGGGAGCCCATAAGCATTGCAACTGTCTGAGCGTAAGCGAGTTTTGCAATGCGGGCGGAGCGAGCGCGTGGAAAAACAGAAATCTTAACGCTTAGCGAAGAAAAGCTGCGCCCGACCCCGTATTCGGCTGAATAGTTACGATGGATTTTTTCCGGCCGGCGAAAAATCGCCGGAGACCGGTGTGGACAGGGGATAATGATGACGAGGATCGAGATGTTCACCGGCAAGGGCGGGGTCGGTAAAACCACGATGGCGGCGGCCAGCGCCTTAAAATATGCCGCCGTCGGCAAAACCCTGTTGATTTCGACTGACCCCTCGGGCTCGCTGTCGACGATATTCGGCTGCTCCCTGGCCGGCCGGGTGGTGCCGGTCGGGGAAAATCTCGAGGCCGTGGAATTGACCCGACAGCTGATTCTCAAGCTCTGGCGGGAGAAGTTCGCCGACGAGATTTACACCGTGCTCTCCTCGTTTCTGCCGGTCGGCCGGGAGATCCTCGACTATATCGAAGGGGCGCCCGGGATCGACGAAGAGTTCATGCTCGACTATCTTCTGACCATGGCCCGTTCCGGCAGTTACGAGGTTATCGTCTGGGATACGGCCCCGACCGTGACCACCCTGAACCTGCTGTTCGTGCAGCGGCTCTTTTATTCTCACCTGACCGCGGCCCAGAAAGTCTACCTGAAGGTAAAAAGCGTCTTCCACCAGGTTGACCCGCTGGCCCTGATCGATAAATGGCTGCAGCTGACCGCCGATATCATCACCCTGCTGAAAACCGACACCCGGGCCTGGGTGGTGGCCAACCCGGAATGCCTGCCGGTGGAACAGGCCTTGGACATCGCCGGCGCCCTTAGCGATTTCGGCATCGGGGTCAACGGCTTTATTCTCAACAAGCTGCTGCCGGAAGAGGTCTGCCGGGGGCATGCTTTCTGGAACGCCAAGTACGAGGCCCAGCAGCTCTGGCGCCGTCACCTGGATGCTTCCGCCGGCTCCCGGCCGGTGCTTGAGATCTGCGATCTGGCCGACAATCTCAACAGCCGGGCCGGGCTCGAAAGAGTTATCCCCTTCCTGGCGCCGGAGTAATCGCCGCCGTCCGTCCCGGGCTGGTTTATCTTGTTGGTTTCTAGAGGTGGGCTTCGATCGCGGTCCGGGTCTGTTCCATGACCTCGGTCAGGTCGAGGCCTTCCCGGAAGGGCGGCGAGGGAATGGGGGGGCAGAAGGTCAGGGTGATGGTGCCGGGTTTGATGGCGATGCTGCCCTTGGGCTGGAGGTTGCCGCTGTTCTTGATGGCCAAGGGCAGAATCGGCAGGTTGAGCTGGGAGGCCAGCATGAAGCCTCCTTTCTTTAATTTCCCCAGGCGGACCGAGACCGGTGTCCGGGTGCCCTCGGCAAAGAGAATGATGGAAATCTTCTTGGCTTTCAGCACCTTGCCCTGCTCCTGGAGCTTGGCGATGGCCTGCTTGCGGTTGCTCCGGTCGATGATGATGCTGCCGCTGTGTTTCAAGGCCGCGCCGAAGATCGGGATCCTGGTCAGCTCCTGCTTGGCGACGAACAGGCAGTAGAGTTCCCGGCAGTTGAAGACGCCGTAGATGTCGAGAAAGCTCTTGTGGTTGGCGATGACCATGTAGGTTTCGTTCGGGTCGATGTTTTCCAGTCCCTCGTAGACCGGGGTGACGCCGTTTAAGTGGAGATTGATCCAGCCCCACCAGTTGCCGCAGAACTTGATGCCTTCCCGGGACCAGGGGGTAAAGGAGACCAGGCTCGAGGCGAGGGCCCAGAAAAGGGTGTTGGGAACAATGACCAGGATACTGCGGACGAGGTTGATGAAGTTGGCGAGCTGTCGGTACATGCTGGTGGCCGGGAGCGCTTGTAAAAGGTTTTGCTGAGGGCTGGAAGAGTAGCGGGAAGCCGGACAAATGTCAATTGTTCTTTTCCCGCAAAGCTTCCTGAGCCCCGCTTTCGGCCGGCCGTCCGGGGCCCCCGAGGTAGTAGAAAAGCAAAAACCCGCAACCGAGCAGGGCATAGATCGTGGCCTCCCGGAAGGTGTCCTGGAAGGCGTGGCTCAAGGCCTGGGTGCTGGTGGCGTAACCCAGCAGGATCAAGGCTTTTTTGCCGGCCAGATCGATGGGGTAAAGGGTTGTCAGCAGGTGTTGCCAGTGGTTCAGCACCTGTTTTATGTAGGGGCTGCTGAGGGTCTGCATGACATTGGTTTCATCGTAGTGAAAGGCGAATCTCTTCTGCAGGGTGTTGGTTGCCAGGGCGGTGCCGAAGGAGCCTCCGACAAAACGGGTGTAGTGCATCAGGCTGACGCCCAGGTTGGTGGCGTCGCCGAGTTTTTCCAGGGCCAGGGTGGTGATCGGGGCGAAAAACATGCCGAGCCCGGCCCCGAAGGGCAGGGTCATCAGGATGGTCAGGGCCTTCGGGGTGTAGTAGTTGATCCGGGGGAGGACGAAATAGGCCCCGGCCAGGTAGACGACCGAGGTCGCGATGAGTACCTTTTCCGGGCCGAAACGGTCGCTCAAGAGGCCGGCGGCGATCGAGAAGACGGCAATGCACAAGGCCATCGGCATCAGGTGCAGCCCGGTCTGGAAGGTGCTCATCATCCGCAGTTTTTCGTAGTAGAGGGGCAGGAGGTAGAAAATCTGGTACATCGAGAGCCCGAGGACGAAGAAATAGATGCCGACGGCGCTGCGGAACTCGCGGATCTTGAAGATGGAAAAATCGATCAGGGGCTCGGATGAGATGATCTCGCTGATCGTGTAGGCGAGAAAGCCGGCGGCCGCGATCAGGCAGAGCCAGATGATCAGGCGGGACTGGAACCAGCCGTGCTCCTGGCCCTTGGAAAGCATCGTCAGCAGGGCCACGGTGGCGATCGAAACCAGCAGGAAACTGGCGAAGTTGAAACGGAACTTGTGGCGCTGGGTGATAACCCTGGGAATGAAGAAGAAGGCCGCAAAAAGGTTGAGAAAGCCGATCGGCACGTTGATGAAAAAGACATAGCGCCATGAGAGGTGGTCGGTGATGTAGCCCCCGAGGGTCGGGCCGAGAGCCGGGGCGAAGCTTACGGCCAGGGCGTAGATGCCCATTGCCAGGCCCTTTTTCTCGGGCGGGTAGATCATGAAAATCATGGTCTCGGCCGAGGCCACGAGAAAGGCCTCGCCGAGCCCCTGGAAGGCGCGGAAGGCGATCATCTCGGCCAGGCTGCCGGCGTGGCCGCAGAGAAAGCTGGTGGTGGTAAACAGTCCCAGGCCGAGAATGAAGATATTTTTGAGCCCGAAACTGAAAGCCAGTTTTTCCACTATCAGCAGGCCGGTAGCGGCGGCGATCATGTAGGCCGTGATGACCCACTGGGCCCCGTAGATGTCGGTCGACAGCGGCCCCATGATCTTGGGCAGGATGACCTCGACAATCGTCGTGTCGAGGATCGCCATGAACACCCCGACAATGATGATAATGGTCAGGAAAACCCTTTCCAGCGACCCGATGCGTTCATAGACGGGAGCCGCGCTGCCGGTCATCAGCGCCGCCTTTTGATCTCGATCTCGCCGCCCATGCCGGGCAGCAGGTTTTTAATTGCGCCCCGGGTGATGCGAACCTTGACCGGGATCCGCTGCGCCACCTTGGTGAACTCCCCGGCCGAGATGTCGCGGGGCACCAGGGCGAACTTGGCGGCACTGGTCGGGAGAATCGCCTCGACTTCGCCTTCGTACTTTTCGTCCGGAAAGGCATCGATCGTGATCGTGGCGGGACAGCCGGGCTTGACGCCTTCAAGCTTCTTTTCCTCAAGCAGGACCAGGATGTGGATGTCGGCGGGATCGACCAGGGCGTAAACCGGCATGCCGCTGCCGACGACATCGCCGAGGCTGTGATATTTCTTGGCGATGCGGCCGTTGATCGGGCTCCGCAGGCGGCAGTAGTCGAGGTTGAGACGCACCGTGTCGAGCTTACGGTTGAGCGCGTCCAAATTGGCCCTGGTGGCCGCCAGGGCCTGGCGCAGGGCGGCGATGCTCATGCGTTCCGATTGGGCCAGGCGGATGCTTTTGCGGGCCGCGTCGAGTTCCGTATCGAGGGCGCCGAGTTTGCGCCGGCTGGCCGCCAGCTCCTTTTTCCGGGCCTTGAGCCGGGTTTCGATGGTCTCGAACTTCTGGCGCGGCAGGACCCCCTGGCTGTAGAGGTTGCGGTAGCGCTCGACATCCCGTTCAAGCTGCTCGATGGTCGCCTCAAGGGCCGCAATCCGGTCCTTGAGCGCGGCGCGGTTCTGCCTGGTGCCGGCCAGCTGGTCGCGGGCCAGGCCGATCTTGAGCTCGACCTGGCGGGTAATCTTTTGCAGCGAGATCTCCTGCTGCCGGCGCTGGTGCTGCAGGGCCTTGATCCGGGCCTCAAGTTCCTTGACCGCGAGTTCGTAGTCCCGGGGGTCGATCAGGGCCAGGAGTTCGCCTTTTTTGACCGGGTCGCCCTCGACCTTCAACATCTTTTCAATCCGGCCGCCGATCTTTTTGAAGCCGGTGTTGATGATCTGGTCGGTGTCGACAAAGACCGCGTCGGTAACGGCGTAGTCGATGCGGTGCTTGATCATCAGGCCGCCGTAGACGACGACCAGGACCAGGGTGGCCAGCAGAAAAA
>WFRT01000142.1 GCA_015486445.1 Pseudomonadota bacterium
CTCGCCCTGGGCCGGGCCCGGATCGCCGAGGACCAGGCCCCGAGCGCCTACCAGTACCTGCTCGAAGGGCTCGACCACAATCCCGACCCGGCGACCGCGGCCGAACTCCGGCAGGCCCTGCAGAAGGTTGACAACTATTGGGGGAAAAAACCGAAGGAAAGATAGTACCGGATTTCAGCCGGCCAGCCGCAGCCAGAAGGACTGGCCCACGGCCCAGCCCAGGATGGCCAGGTTGATCATAACGCAAACAATGGCGGCCTGGCGTAAAACCATGCCCTCCGCCCGCTTCTCGCGGTAGCCCAGCAGGGCGGCCAGACCGAGGCCCGCCAGCAGGCCGCCGCCGTGGCCCCAGTTGTTGATCGAAGGCAGGAAAAAACCGATCAGCACGAGGCCGATAATCCAGCCCCGCACCTGCTCCACCACCAGCCGGCCAAACTCCCCGCCCCGACTCCGGCCATAGTAAAGCAGCGCCCCGATCAAACCGCAGATGGCGGCCGAAGCGCCGATCGTCAACGGCACCCCGGCCAGGGAGGAAACCATGAAGCCGACCACCCCGCTGACCAGGTAGATCAGGAGAAAGCGGTAGAGACCGAAGATTTCGGCCGAAATCCGCCCCAGGTAGTTCAAGGCCACCATGTTGAAGAGAAGATGCAGCAGGCTGCCGTGCAGAAACGAGGCCGAAACCAAAGTCCACCAGCGGTGCAGCTTGAATACCGGCAGGCTGCCGGTGGCCCCGACCAGGAGCAGGACCCGGCTGTCGGGAGCCAGAAAGTTCAAGGGGTTGTGGAACCCGTGAAAATTGATCGGCCCGAGCAGCAGGGTCAGAATGTAGAAGACAACGTTGATCGTTATCAGGGGCTTGACAATCTCGGCCGGGGTCGCGCTCCAGCGCTGCAGGGGATTGTAGAGACGCCGGCCCGGCTGTTTCAGACCGCACCAGGGACAGACCTCCTCGTCCCGGCTGATCAGCTTCCGGCACCCGGGGCAAAGAATGGAATTGCGTTTCGCGGACAAGAACCCTCCTTGCAGACAGGGATCAGGACAAAAAACCGGCATTCGGAAAGCGGCCCGGCGGCCGGCTAGAGCAGGTGTTTGCCGTAGTTCTGGTGATAGATTTCAACCAGGCTCAAAAAACCGATGGTGATCAGCGGGCCGAACAGGATCCCGAGCAGGCCGAAGGTGGTCAGGCCGCCGAAGATCGAGATGAAAATCAACAGCACATGGATTTTGACCCGGTTGCCGACCAGCTTGGGCTTGATCAGGTACTCGGAAATCATCGACAGGATCTGGAACGAAACCAGAAAGGCGATCCCCCGCGAGGTTTCCCCGACCAGCAGCATGTAAGCCCCGATCGGAATGAAGACCACCGAGATGCCAATGAAAGGGATGAAGGCGAAAATCGCCATCACCGTGCCCCAGAGGACCGGTGAACGGATGCCGAACAGGACCAGGCCGATACCGCCCAGGAGCCCCTGGAGAATGGCGGCCACGCCGTTGCCGACGATCATCGCCATGGTCATGTCGTTGAACTTCTTCAGCAGTACCTCCTCCTGGTCGCGGGGCAGCGGCGAGAGCGCCATCAGGTACTCCTTGACCCGGGGTCCGTCGATCAGCATGAAATAGACAAAGACCAGCAGCAGGATAAAGTTGAGCGTGAAAGTCATGGCCTGGCCGGCCAGCATCCGGGTCCAGGTGTAGGCCCAGAGGCCGGCGCTCTTGCTCAGGCGGATAACATGCTGCTGGAGGTCGGCCAGGCTGTAGCTGATCCCCAGGCGATCGAGGAAATGGGTAAACCTGTCGACGGTGGCCGAGTGGGCCGCAAGAAACTGGCTCAGGTTGTCCATCGTCAGCTCTTTCCTGAGATAGGCATAAAAATCGGTGACTTCGACCGAGAGCGAAGAGATCAGGAAAATCAGGGGGATAAAGATCCCGAGCAGGATTGCCAGGCAGATCAGGGCGGACGAAAGCCAGGTCCGGCCGTCGCAGACCTCGGTCAGCTTGAGGTAGACCGGGCGGCAGATGCCGACCAGGATCAGGGCCAGGATCATGGTTGAAACAAACGGCCAGACCATCCAGGTGAAAAGACCGATCGACAGGGCGAAAACCAAAAAGAACACGATAATGCGATAGGTGGAAAGTCTCTTTTCGTCAATCAATTTCAGTCTCCCGGGAAAAAAGGCGTCGGCCGGCAAAATGGCCGCAACCGGACGGATGAGTTGGACAATCTAACACAACCTCCGGGAAAAAACCAGCTCTTGCTGAACTGCCGGCCGGGAGCCCGAAAAAAAAAGACTTGACAGAATACAAAAGGCTGGAGTAGGAGGGGGACAGACACTTGAGGACGGTGACAGGCAGGTCCTGTCCTCTCATAGACACAACCTGCAGCGATATTGCAGCAAAGGAAGACAATGCGGTCCCAGGCTTTCAACCTCTTTTTCTTTTTCTGGTTTTATTTTAGCACCTGCAGGGAGGGGTTTGTCCGGGGTTTGTAAGTTCGCTTGAAAGACCGATCTTAAAGTAACCAAGCCGCGGGCGAACCCCGCGGCTTTTCTGTTTTCAGGGGGCCGCGGAAAGTTCTTTCCCGGCCCCTTTTAACTTGTTTTTTCAGTCCCGACAGATTTTCAACCCAGCCAGCCAAGGAGTTTTACCATGTGCAGCCGTACCCATGACATCAATATCAGAACCTTCGAGCCCCTGGTCGCCCCCGACACCATCAAAAAGGAGATGCCGATCACCCCGGAGAGTGAAAAGGCCGTGGTCGAAGGCCGGCGCCGGATCACCGAAATCCTGGCCCACCGCGACCCGCGGATGCTGATGATTGTCGGTCCCTGTTCGATTCACGACGAAAAGGCCGCCGGCGAGTATGCCGAACGCCTGGCCGAACTGCAGCGGGAGGTCGAGGAAACGATGCTGCTCGTGATGCGGGTCTACTTCGAAAAGCCGCGCACCACGGTAGGCTGGAAGGGGCTGATCAACGACCCCCACATGAACGGCTCGTGCGACATGAACGAGGGCCTGCGCCGGGCCCGGCGGATCCTGATGCAGGTTACCGGGCTCGGTCTGCCGACGGCCACCGAGATGCTCGACCCGATCACCCCGCAGTATCTCGCCGGCCTGGTCTGCTGGTCGGCGATCGGGGCCCGGACCACCGAATCCCAGACCCACCGCGAGATGGCCAGCGGCCTGTCGATGCCGGTGGGCCTGAAAAACTGCACCGACGGCAGCCTGACCAAGGCGATCCACGCGATCATCGCGGCCCGCACGCCGCAGAGCTTCATCGGCGTCGATCCCTCAGGCCGGACCTGCATCGTCTCGACCAGCGGCAACCCCTGGGCCCACGTCGTCCTGCGCGGCGGGGTGCGGCCCAACTACGATTCGGTCAGCATCGAGGAGGCCTGTCGGGAACTGAAACAGGCGGGCCTCGACGAAACCATCGTCGTCGACTGCTCCCACGGCAACTCGCGCAAGAAACACGAAGGTCAGGCCGTCGTCCTGAAAAACATCGTCAGCCAGCGCCTCGAGGGCAACCGGGCGATTGTCGGGGCGATGCTGGAAAGCAATCTTTACGAAGGCAACCAGTCCTGCGGTGAAAACCCCGCCAATTTGGCCTACGGGGTTTCGGTCACCGACGAATGC
The DNA here is from genome assembly GCA_015486445.1 of Pseudomonadota bacterium. Taxonomy (GTDB): domain Bacteria; phylum Desulfobacterota; class Anaeroferrophillalia; order Anaeroferrophillales; family Tharpellaceae; genus JAADEO01. The sequence continues at coordinate 3,637 of WFRT01000142.1, forward strand.
ATCTCCTGGGAAACCACCGAAAGCCTCCTGCGCTGCGCCCACCGGCGGCTGCAGGAAGCCGAAGCCGGCCCCCTGCGCCGGGCCAGTTGAATGAAACGTAACTATTC
>WFRT01000143.1 GCA_015486445.1 Pseudomonadota bacterium
CCAGTCCCCGCTCGAGGCCCTGACCGGGCCCATCGTCCGCGGCGACGGCGCCACCATTGCAGCTCATCTCAAAGTTCTGCGGGAGAAGTTTCCCGGGGAAGTGGAGACCTACCGGTGCCTGGCCCGGCTCAACCTCGAGCTGGCCCGGCGCCGGGGCGAGATCGATTATGCCGATTTCCCGGAGCTTGGGGACGGCGGTCAGGAGGCCCCATGACCTCCTATTCTTTTCCCCCCGAGTTTGTCAGCGATCTCCGAACCCGGGTCGATATCGTCGAACTGGTCGGAGACTACGTTTCGCTGTCTAAGGCCGGGGTCAACTACAAGGGCCTGTGCCCGTTTCACGGGGAGAAGACCCCCTCCTTCATGGTTCATCCCGGCAAGGGCATTTTCCACTGCTTCGGCTGCGGGACCGGGGGGGACGCGATCACCTTTCTCAAGAAGATCGAAAATCTCTCCTACCCCGAAACCCTGGAGCGCCTGGCCCGGCGGGCCGGCATCGACCTGGCCCCCTACGAGCGCAGCCGGAAAAGTGAAAAGGAGCAGGCCCGGGCCCGCAGCGAGCGTGAGAACCTGACCCGGGCGGTGGCCGCGGCCCAGGCCTTTTTTGTCGAGCAACTGGAGAAAAATCTTTCCGGCCCGGTGGGCGCCTATCTGCGGAAACGGGGCATCAGCCCGGACCAGGCGCGGCGTTTCGGCCTCGGCTTCGCCCCCGACGGCTGGTCGGGGCTGAAGGACGAACTCAGGCGGGCCGGAATCCGGGAGGAGTTCGCGCTCCAGGCCGGGCTGCTTGCCCAAAAGGCCGAAACCGGGCGCACCTACGACCGTTTCCGCAACCGGCTGATGTTTCCGATCCGGGATGTTTCCGGCATTGTCGTCGGCTTCGGCGGCCGCATCCTGGGTGAGGGCGAACCCAAGTACCTGAACAGCCCGGAATCGCCGATTTTCAACAAGCGCCGCCTGCTCTACGACCTGCACCACGCCCGCCCGGCGATCGCCAAAAGCGGCCGCGCCCTGCTGGTCGAGGGCTATATGGACGCCCTGGCCCTCTACCTGCGCGGGGTCGACAATGTCGTCGCCACGCTGGGCACCGCCCTGTCGGAGGAAAATGTCCAGGCGGTCAAGCGCTACTGCGGCCGGGTGGCGGTTTTTTTCGATAGCGACCGGGCCGGCCGGGCCGCGGCTTTCCGGGCCCTGCCGCTGTTCATGGCGGCCGGCGTCATGCCCGACATCGTCCTACTGCCCGAGGGGGTCAAGGATCCCGACGAACTGGCCGCCGGGCTTGACGATGCCGGGCTGGCCCGGGCCCTGGAACGGCAGCGGCCGCTGTTTGACCTGTTTTTGAGCGAGCGCGGGGCGGGGCTGACGAATTACAACGAGCGCCTGGTTTTCCTGCGCGAAGTTATCGCCATGGCCGCCCGGTTGCCCGATGCCGGGCTGCGGGGCCTGGCCCTGCGGGCGGCCTCGGAGAGCCTGCACCTGTCGGAGGAAATCGTTCTTGACGAGTACCGCCGCCTTAAGCACCGGGCGGCGCGGGCCGGCCGCGGCGGCCCGGAACCGCGACCGGCGACCGGCCCCGGCACATCCGGCCCGGCCTCCCGGAGCATGGCCCCGGAAGAGATGATCCTTGCGGTTCTCATCAATTTTCCCGGGCTGGGCCGGGATATTGCCGAAACCTACCCGGAGCAGGTCGCCGATGCCGACTGCCGCCGGTTTTTTGCCGAAATCATGGCAATCGAAGGCAGCGGAGCCGATCCCGGCCCGGAACTGCTTTCCCGGCTGGCCGCCGGCGCCGACGAGCAGGAGTACGAAAGGCTGGCCGCCCGTTACGCCCGCCTTGTCCACCTGCCGATCGGGGTGGAAGACGAGGATACCGCCCGCCGGGTGATCGATGATTGCCTGTTCAGCCTGAAGAAAAGCAGCCGTCGGGCCTTGAGCCACGATCTTGACCGGGAGCTTTCCCAGTGTCGGGACGATGATAAAATGTTTGAACTCCTGCGGCGCAAGATGGAGCTCAAGAAGGAGATGCTGCTTCCCCGGGTTGTGGGGCGGGAAACCTGAGGGGCTTTGCCGGCTCGCGGGGCTGGAGGCCGCGCGGGCCGGGGCGGGTTCCCGGAGTAAACGAACAGCAACCGGCGCGGGCGGCCTGAAAGCCGCGGGCGGCCGGGTAAAAATTTTGCACAGAGGTGAAA
>WFRT01000144.1 GCA_015486445.1 Pseudomonadota bacterium
CCCATCAAGGTCGCACAAGCCCTGCTGCAGGCGTGTGCCGCAGCCGAGGTAAGCTCCTTTCCGGCCGTCGGGAAGGGCTGTGACCTCCGCCTTCGGGGGGCAGGCATCACCGGCGGCGCCCTGACCGTGGAGGAGAGAGTCATCCACCTCTGTGCTTTCCGGGCGCCGGCTGCCGCCTCCGATCACCCGCGTTCTGGCGGTCGCTTGGTCCGGGCCTCGAGGCGCCGGCGAAAGTGGAGTAACGATGACGTGATCGAGTGACAGCTGTAATTTCTTCCGCCGCCACCGTTGCCGGTGGCGGCGGAAATCATCTTAAGGCCCCGGTTCCCGTCCGGCAGTTTTTTCCTTTGCCGGTGGCCGGAATGGTGATTTTTTTGGGGCGGAATAGTAGTGCGCAGACGCCCGGGTATGGTATAACTTCGGTAACTATTCAGCTAAATTTTATCTCCCCCGGAGGCTGAATAGTTACTAACTTCGAAAATCAAGCAGTTTAACCTGCAGGCTCCCTGGAAACGGCAGCACGGACCCTACAAACCTGCCGTCGACTTGGGGCCGGCGCCCTGTCGGGATGGGAAGATGACCCCCGGTAAAGTTCGTGAATTCCTGGTTTCCAGAGATCAGGCCGGCACCCGGCTCGACCGTTTTCTGCACAACCTCTATCCCGCGGTTTCGATTAACCGCTGGCGGCGGGCCCTGGCCCGGGAAGGGGTGCGGGTGGACGGTCGGCCGGCGAAAAAGGGGGTCATCCTGCAGGCCGGCCAGAAAGTTGCGGTTGCCGCCGCCCTGCCGGCCGCCCTGCACCCGGCCTTCCCACAGCCCGAAACCGGGCCTTTGCAAATCATCTATCAGAATGCCGAACTGCTGGCGGTCAACAAGCCGGCCGGCTGCCATACCCACCCCCTGCGTCCGGGGGAGACCGGCACCCTGGCCAATTTCCTGGTCGCGGCCTTTCCCGAACTGGTCGAGGTCGGCGGTTTCGGACCCCTGCAGCCGGGGCTGGTCAACCGTCTCGATCAGGCAACCTCGGGCGCGGTTGTGGTTGCCCGCAGCCAGCCCGCCTGGGAGCGGCTGCGGGGCGAGTTTGCCGCGCACCGGGTGGTGAAGGAATACCTGGGCCTGGTCGAAGGCTTTCTTAAAGCCCCGCTGCAACTTGCCGAACCGCTGACCCACGACCCGGCCGACCGGCGCCGGATGACGGTCGTATCCCGGGTTCCCGGGGCCCGCCATGTCCTGGCGGCAACCACCCGGATCAGCCCCGCGGCCTACGACCCGGGCCGGGATCTCAGCCTGGTACGGCTGACAATGCGCACCGGTGTCATGCACCAGCTCCGCGTTCATCTCGCCCTGGCCGGCCATCCCCTGGCCGGCGACCACCTTTACGGTGCGACTTCTCCGTCTCCGGTAGCGGCCGCCGGTTTTTGTCTTCACTGTCTCTCCGTAACCCTGCCCGCGGCCGCCGCCGGTTCCGGCTTGACCCTCACTGCGCCGCCGCCCGCTTGGGCCGAAGCGTTCTGAAACAATAAAAAAGCCCGGCCGTTATGGCCGGGCTTTTCAGTTCAGATACGTGGTTTTGCCGGGCTGGTTTTGCCGGACTACGACCCCTCCTTGATCAGTTGCAGGAGTTCAGCTGTCGAGAAGCGGGCCGACTGGTCGCTGGCGGTCAGGATCTGGTCGGCAAGATTGCGTTTTTCCAGGTGCAGGCGGACGATCTTTTCCTCGATCGTCTGCCGGGTGATGAAGCGGTAGACGGTTACCGGCCGGGTCTGGCCGATGCGGTGGGCCCGGTCCGAGGCCTGGTCTTCGACCGCCGGGTTCCACCAGGGGTCGAGGTGGAGGACGTAGTCGGCCGCGGTCAGGTTGAGACCCAGGCCGCCGGCCTTGAGACTGATCAGAAAGAGCGGCGCATCGCCCTCCTGGAAAGCCTTGATTTCGGTCTGCCGTCGCGCTTTCGGGGTGGAGCCGTCGAGGTAACGGAAGGCGATGTTGTGCTTGTCAAGGTATTCGCGGACCAGGTTCAGGTGCTTGACGAACTGGCTGAAAACCAGGGCCCGATGGTTGCCGGAGATGAGATCGCCGACGATGCGGCCGAAAAGTTCGAGTTTCGCACTGGCCAGCCGGGTCTCCGGGGCGACCAGGCGCGGGTTGCAGGCCGCCAGCCGGAGCCGGGTAAGCTCGGCCAGGACCTGGATCGAGGAGTTGCCGGTGCCGCCGGGGTCGCTGTCGCCGGCCTGTTCGAGCCGGGCGATGGCCTGGCGCCGAACCGCTTCGTAAAAGCTGCGTTCACCCTCGCTCAGTTCGACCTTGAGCAGGATCTCGGTGCGCGGCGGCAGTTCCTTAAGCACCTGGTTCTTGCGCCGGCGCAGGATGAAGGGCTGAATCAGGCGGCGCAGATGTTCCCGGGCCTCGCTGCTTTTTTCCTGCTCAATCGGCAGGGCAAAGCGCCGGTTGAACTGTTCCAGGGTGCCGAGCAGGCCGGGATTAATGAAATTGAAAAGATTCCAGAGCTCGCCTAAGTGGTTTTCCATCGGGGTGCCGGTGGTAATCAGGCGGAAGTTTCCCTTCAGGCTCATGGCCGCCCTTGAGCGCTTGGTGTTCATGTTCTTGATCGCCTGGGCCTCGTCGAGGACGATGATCTCCCATTGCCGGGCGCCCAGCAGCTCTTTCTCCTGCTGCAGAAGGGTATAGCTGCAGACCACCAGGTCGAAAGGCTGCAGGGCCTCGATCAGTGCCCGGCGCCGGGGTCCGCCGAAGGCCACCGGGTTGAGTTGCGGAGCGAAACGTTCGCACTCTTTGATCCAGTTGTCGCAGACCGAGGTCGGGGCGACCACCAGGATCGGCCCGGCCGCGGCCCGCGAGAGAATCAGGGCCAGGGCCTGGATCGTCTTGCCGAGACCCATGTCATCGGCCAGGCAGGCGCCGAAGCCCAGGTGGGCGAGCCGGGCGAGCCAGTTGAAACCTTCGCGTTGGTAGTCGCGGAGTTTGGTCTTGAGGCCGGCCGGCAGTTGCGGGCTGAACTTTTCGGCCTCGGCCAGGCGCTTGAGATGGTTTTCCCAGGCTTTTCCGTAGTCGATCTCCGGCACCCCCTCGAGGATTCCGGAGACCGTGCCGAGGGCCGATTTGTGGATTTTGAACTCGCCCTCGTCCTCGTTCAGGTAGAAACTCAGTTCATGCAGGCGCCGCCTGAGGTCCCGGGTCAGGGCGACGAACTGGTTGTCGCGCAGCGGCACGAAACCCAGCGGGCCGTGGTGGATGTTTTTCAGCAGTTCGGCCAGTTCGACAACCTCCTGCTCGTTAATCCGCAGTCCCCCTTCAAGTTTGAACCACTCTTTATGGGAGGTTACGGTCAGGTGAAAGGAAGCGGTCTTGTTCGGGTTCTTGAGGCGGAGCTGGCGGCCGGCCGGCCATTCGCAGGTCAGCCAGTTTTCCCCGCCGTTTTCGAGTTCCGTCTGGAAGAGCTGGATTTCGCCAAGGATTTCGAGACAGGTTTCAAGCTCATCGACCTGGCAGCCGAGACTCTCCCGGTCTTGTGCGGGCTCTCGTTCCAGCTTGAGCCCGGGACAGGCCTGTCGCAGTTTCTTCAGGTTTTTCTTTTCCTCTTCCAGGTTGCGGCTTATCGTCAGGGCTTGTTGCGCCGCCGGGCTGAAGATGTGTCGGGGCCCTTCACCGGGCAGCAGCAGAGGTCCGGAATCGCCCAGGGGCTTGACCTTGAGATCGAAATGGAGACCGCTGCCGGTGGGAAAAATCTGCAAATAGAGCCGGGCCGGGGCAGTGGTGGCGGCATTGGGACCGAGATCGGTGAATACCGGGGTGATGCCGGCCAGCGGTGCCAGGGCCTGCTGCAGTTCATCTTCGGCTTCGAGGGGCAGGGTCAGGCCCTGGGGGCCGAGCAGTCTCGAGAGTTCCCGGAGTTCATCCCGGTTGCGGTAGAAGAACAGCCGGACCGGGGATTTTTCCACAACCAGCAGTTCCCGTTCTCCAAGATCGGGAGCCAGGTGCATAACGAACGAATTTTCCCCGGGCCGGCGTGAGACGACCACCGCGACTTCGGCCTGGGTAACGACTACCGGGGTTTCCGGGGTTCCCTGGCGGAAGAGGTGGGGGTGGCCGGCCAGTTCCGGCAGGGCCTGGACCAGGTCGAAGCTGTAACTGTCGCCCTTGCTGTCGGGCCGGCGGCGCAGGCTGCGGAAGATGCGCTCGTCCTGTTCGCTGAAAAAGGGCAGGCGCTCACCCTCGTAAATCCGGCTCAGGGCCAGGTTGCGCCCGGCGCTCCAGCCCTGTTCCAGCCGTTTCTGGATACGCGGGACGAGATTGACCAGTCCCCGGCTGGGTTCGATGAACCAGGCCAGGCGCTGGCCGGCGCTAGAGACCGGAGAGTCGGCGGCCGGCCGGGCTTCCGGCTTGAGCAGTTTCAGGGCGGTCAGGGTGCGGCGCCAGGCGGGCTCGAAAGAGATGGTCGGGCTTAAGGGCTTGAGACCTGCGGCGGTTTCCGGAACGGTTTCGGGTCCGGACAGGTTTTCCGGTTTTTGGCTGATTTTAAGCAGGGTGGCACTCTCCAGGGCCGGCCAGGGAAAGTCGGTGGCAAAAGTTTTTGCCAGGTAGACCAGCCGGTCGCGATGTTCCGTCTTGATCCGGCCGGTCAGCCAATAGTCAACCAGGGTCTGGAGCAGGCTGAAGAGCGAGCGGGACGGCCGCGGTTCGAGAGCGGCGAAGGTCTGGCGGGCCTCGACGATGAAGCCCTGAAAAATCAACAGCAGGGTTCGGGCGAGGCGGAAAAGGTCACGGGTGTAAGGGTTGTAGGCGAGTTCCTGTTCCCCGGTGTCGAGGGCTTCGGAGGCTTCGATCCAGACCGCCTCGGTCTGGGTGTGTCCCAGGGTCAGGATATAGAAAAAGGCGATCGGGGCGTCGAAACAGGCCCGGCCTTCGGGGTTCAAGGCCCGGGCCTGGTCAAGGTCGAGACGGAAGGCCTCGGCCGCGGTTGCGAAATCTCCCCTGAGGATTGCGATCGCGCCCCGAAAACCGCTGCCGGAAAAGAGTTTGCCGTGGTTTTGGTAAAGCTCTTCGAGTTCCTCCAGGCGGCCGCTTAAAAGCAGCTTGTGGGCGTAGAGCAGGATGAACGGGCGGCTGCCGGGCTGGTCGGCCGGGTAGGAGCGCAGAATGAAACGGTCAAGCTCAGGGGTTGCGACCAGGTCTTCCAGGGAGTGGGTGAGGCAGTCGTCAAGCGCCGCGAACTGCAGCGGCAGGGGCAGCCGGCCGAACCACTCGGGGTCGAAGGGGTAGAGGGTCAGGGCCGCGTAGGGGTGCCGATAGAGGGAGTTGTAGGGAGCCTTGTGAAGGCTTGGGAGCAACTCCTGCAGGCCGTCGAAGTCGTGGGCCAGCAGGGCGAGGCGGAAGTTTCTCAAGATCCTGGCGCAGGGTTCCTCCTCCGGGTGTTCGGGAGTCGGCCGGTGGTCGAGAAAAGAGGAACGGATCAGCTGCCGGCAGAGATCGATGGTTTTCGGATCGAGGGGTCGCCGGGCGACAATCTCCCGGATTTCGGGGTGGCAGCGGTTGTGGTTGTCGACCAGCCCGAGCCGGCGCAGCCGGCGCAGCCGGGCCGCGGCCTCTTCGTTATGCCAGGACCGGCGGGAGCCCGGGGCCTGGCAGAGGGCTTTCATGATGCGAAACAGCTCTTCCCGGGGGATGCGGCCGTCGAGCAGTGCCGTAACCTGGAGAAAAAAAAGCTCTTCTTCATTAAGCTGGGCCAGCTGTTTTTGCGGGTTGGCGGTATCGTTTTCCGAAACCTGGGTTTCTTTGTCGTCTGGGTTCATGGGAGCGGGCCTTGGGAGGGGGTCGCGGGGGCCCCGTTATTTGATGTTCCAGGGATGGGGCAGGAACAGTTTTTCATAAAGGGAAAAGGCATAGCGGTCGGTCATGCTGGCGATAAAATCGCGCAGATTGTCGGTGAAATCGAAGCGCTCGAGGTAGCCGGGGAAGTATTTGCTGCGAAGCTCGCTCGGATGTTCGACGAAGTAGCCGTAAATCTCCTTGAGCAGGCGCCGGGCCTTGAGAAAATCGCTGTAGACGGCCGGGCTTTCGTAGACCCGGGCAAAAAGAAAGCTCCTGAGTTCGACCAGGGCCTCGTGGACCGGGTCCGAGATTCGCAGGTGTCCGGGGTCGCGGCGGCTCTCTTTGATGATGTCGGTAACCATCGTGTTGATGCGCTGGGGGTGGGTTTCGCCGAGCACCCGGCGGCAGCGGGCCGGGATCTCGGAAGCCTGGATGGTCTTTGCCCGGATGGCGTCGTCGAGGTCGTGGTTGACATAGGCGATGATATCGGCCAGCCGCACGACCTGGCCCTCGAGGGTGACCGCGGCCAGTTCCGGGGTCTCGGCAAGAATCGGGCCCTTGCCCTTGGAATGCTTGACGATGCCGTCGCGAACTTCGAAAGTCAGGTTGAGCCCCCGGCCGTCCTTTTCCAGAATATCAACCACCCTGAGGCTCTGCCTGAAATGGTTGAAGCCGGTCGGGTGGAGGAGGTTGAGCACCGCCTCGCCGGCATGGCCGAAAGGGGTGTGCCCGAGATCGTGGCCGAGGGCCACGGCTTCGGTCAGGTCTTCGTTGAGACTCAAGGCCCGGGCGATGGTCCGGGCGATCTGGGCAACTTCCAGGGTATGGGTCAGGCGGGTGCGGTAGTGGTCGCCGCTCGGGGCCAGGAAGACCTGGGTTTTGTATTTCAGTCGCCGGAAAGTCTTGGAGTGGATGATCCGGTCGCGGTCGTGCTGGAAGGCCATTCTGAAAGGACATTCATTTTCCGGATGCAGGCGGCCCCGGGAGGCGGCGCTGAAAGCGGCGAAAGGAGCCAGCTGGCTCCTTTCCCGTTGTTCAAGCTCCTCCCTGACGGTCAGGGGATGAGAGGCGGTTTCAGCGTTCATCTAGGGGTTTGTACTCCTGGTCGAATTTTCCGGTGTAGAGGGCCCGCGGCCGGAAAATCCGGTTGTTGCGCATGTATTCAAGGACTCTCGCGGTCCAGCCGGCGACCCGGCTGACGGCGAAAAGCGGGGTGAACATCGCCGGGTCGATGCCGAGGCGGGTGTAAACCACGCCGGAATAGAAGTCGACGTTGGGAAATATCTGTTTTTCCGTGGCCAGCGAGGAAACCACTTCCCGTTCCAGGACTTCGGCCGTATTGATCAGGTTCTGGATTTCGGCCCGGCAGCCGAGGCAGTGATATTGGGCCAGGGGACCCAGGACCCGGGCCCGGGGGTCGTAGGTTTTGTAGACACGGTGGCCGAAACCGGGAATTTTAAGCTTTTCGGCCAGTGCTTTTTTGACCCACTTTCTGACCTGCTTGGGGCCGCCGATCTCGCGCAGGGTGTGAAGGACGCGTTCGTTGGCGCCGCCGTGCAGCGGGCCGTTTAGGGCGGCGATGCCGGAGCCGACCGAGAAATAGATGTCCGACAGGGTCGAGGCGACCACCATCGAGGCGAAGGTGCTGGCATTCATGCCGTGGTCGGCATGGAGGATCAAGGCGACGTCCAGGACCCTTTCCTCGATCGGCGTCGGCCGGCGTCCGTTCATCATATAGAAAAGGTTGCCGGCGTGGCTCAGATCGTTGAGAGGTTCGTAGGGCATCAGGCCCTGGCGAATGCGGGCAATCGCCGCGGTCAGGGTCGGGACCCCGGCAATCAGGTGGTAGCAGGCCTCGAGACCGCTGGCGTCGCCGAGTTGAGAATCAACCTTCCGGGGTTTTTTCTTCTTTTTCCTGAATTCGTAGATCGCCTTTTTATCGCCGCTGGGCTTGGTTTCCATGCCGATCGAATCCTCGTCGGCACTGATTGCGTCGGAGAGATCGGGCTTGGCGGCCTCCTGGTCGACGTAGGTAAACTCCTGGCGCATGAAGATAGTGCCCATGCGCAGGGCCGCCATGGCGTTCATATGCTCGACCGGGAAACTCATCAGCAGGCGCAGGGTCTTGTTCATGTGCCGGTAGCGGGCCAGTTTTTTCTCATACTCAACGAGTTGGGCCGGGTTCGGCAGGTGACCGTGCAGGAGCAGGTAGGAAACCTCCTCGTAGGTCGAGTAGGCGCAGAGTTCGAAAACGTCGTAGCCGCGGTAGGAGAGCAGGCCGGCAGTGCCGTTGACGTAGCCGACTTTGGATTCACAGGCGATAGCTCCTTCGAGGCCGGGGCCGATCTTGCAGTCGATCGGCCACTTGGCACTTCGCGCCGCCGCCGGCTTGTGGTCGATGTCCCCGATCTCGGCCCGGGCCCGGGCCGCGGCCTCGAGAATCAGGTTGGTGATTTCGGTCGAACCTTGATGTCTGGCGCTGTTCATGTTATCTCCTCGTTTTCTCATCCACCGGTCCGGTTCCCGTTCTCAGCGGAGCGGGTCGGCAAGGCATGATTGGGCCGGAATCGCGACAGCCCCGCGCGGAACTTGAGTGAATGGTTATTCAGAAAAAGCGGGGCGAAGAGGAAAACTATTATATTTTCTCCCTTTTTGTCAAGTAAATATATTTTTTCAAGGTTTTTATGGCAGCCGTAAAGGTTGAAAATCTGGGTAAGGATTACGGTTCGCTGCGGGCCCTCGGAGGGGTCAGCCTGGAGATTGGCGAGGGGGAGTTTTTTGCCCTCCTGGGGCCTAATGGAGCCGGCAAATCAACCCTGATAAACATTCTTGCCGGCTTGGTTCGTCCCAGTCGCGGGCGGGCCGCCGTGGCCGGTTTCGACGTGCGTCGGCAGTGGCGGAAGGCCCGGCGCAGCCTCGGGGTAGTGCCCCAGGAACTGGCTTACGATCCCTTCTTTACCGTTCGTGAGCTGCTCACCCTGCAGGCCGGCTATTTCGGCTGCGGGCGGCCGGCGAAAAAGTGGATCGATGAATTGATCGGCCGCCTGGGCCTGGAAGAGAAGGCCGACACCCTGATGAACCATCTCTCCGGCGGCATGAAGCGCCGGGTCCTGGTGGCCCAGGCCCTGGTTCACCGGCCGGCGGTGGTGATTCTCGACGAGCCCACGGCCGGGGTCGACGTGGCCCTGAGAAGCCGTCTCTGGGTCTTCATGCGTGAACTCAACCGGGCCGGTCACACGATTATTCTGACCACCCATTATCTCGAAGAGGCCGAAAACATGTGTCGCCGGGTTGCCGTCTTGAATCGTGGCCGGCTGGCGGCCCTGGCGCCGCTCGATGAGCTGTTGCGGAGATACTCGTGGCGCATGCTGCACCTGAAGTTGAGAAGCGGCAGTTGCGGCCGGCTGCCGCCCGGCCTGGCCGAACTGGTGGTCAAGACCTCCGGACCCGAGATCGTTTTGCGTCTGCATCGCGATCGGGATCCCCTGGGCGGGGTGTTCGAGGAACTCGAAGCGGCCGGGGTGCGTTTTTCCGATTTGCGGATTCACGAGCCCGGCCTGACCGAGGTCTACCACGAACTGACCGCGGAGGCCGGCTCATGAACGATTTCAACCTGCCCGGCTTCTACACCCTTTTCGCTCGCGAGGTGTGGCGTTTTCTCAAGGTTTCGATTCAGACCATCCTGACCCCGGTGGTTACCGTGATGCTCTATCTGCTGATCTTTTCCTCGGTCATCGCCAACAGCCGGCAGATGCTGCCGGGGGTCGATTTCCTGAATTTCCTGGTCCCCGGCCTGATTATCATGGCGATTCTGCAGAACGCGTTTGCCAACAGCTCGTCGAGTCTTTTCCAGTCCCGGCTTAACGGCAACGTTACCTTCGTCCTGCTGGCCCCGATTTCCGACTTCGAATTCTGTCTTGCCTTCGTCGGGGCCAGCGTGGTACGCGGGCTCTGCGTCGGCTGCGGGGTCTGGCTGGCGGCCGGGTGTTTTGTCTGGGTGCCGCCGGTCCGGCCGCTCCTGGCCCTGGCCCTGGCGGTCACGGCCTCTATCGCCCTGGGTTCCCTGGGCCTGGTGTCGGCCATCATCGCCGACAAGTGGGACCACATCGCCGCCTTTCAGAATTTCGTCATCGTTCCCTTTTCCTTTTTGAGCGGGGTTTTTTTCGCGGTTTCCAAGCTGCCTCTGTTCTGGCGCCGGGTTTCACTGGGCAACCCCTTCTACTACCTGGTCGACGGTTTTCGCGCGGCCTTCGTCGGGGTTTCCGAAATGCCCCCCGGCCTGAGCCTGGCGGTTGCTGTCGTCTTTTCCCTTTTGAGTTTTGCCTGGGCTCTCAGGCTTCTGCATAAAGGCTCCAACCTGCGGGCCTAGGCCCGAAAAACCTCGCCCCGACCGGGGCGCTGCCCGGATTTGGCTGAATAGTTACTCCTGAAAAATAAACTGACCGGCTGCGGAACCGGGGGCCGGTCGGGCAGGAACCGGCTTGGGGATGAAAGCGACGGGAGGATTGTTGGCTATTGCGCCGGTCGGAAAAGAACCTCGAGCCAGGGCAGGTTGACCCGGGGCGAGTGCAGTTCAAGGGTGGTGCCGGGCAGAGGATTGCCGGGCAGGTTCTGCTCCCATTCCAGGGCCAGGGCGGGAATCGAGAGCAGGCTTTTGCGACCCCATTCGGCGACCACTGTGCCCCGGCCCCGCCATTCCGGATGTCGTTTGAGATAGACCAGGGTCCAGTGCCGGTTCGAGAGCCGTTCAGCCTGGCGGATGCGGTTGCCGGTCGGGCCGACCGCGGCAATGGCCTGGATGATATCTTTTTCTTCGCGGGGCTGCTGCCCGGCCAGGTGGAGGCGCAACTGCTGGTGGGCGTAGAGGTCGAGGTAGCGGCGCAGGGGGCTGGTGACGCGGATGTAGCTTTCCAGGCCCAGCCCGGCGTGGGGCTGCGGGCTGGCGGTGATCCGGCCGGGCCGCATTGTCCGGCGCAGGGCAAACATTGCCGCCAGGGGGTCGAGGCCTTCGGTTTCGGGCAGTTCCCCAGGTGGTGCCTGGCCGGCATAGGGCATCGGCAGGTTGTGTTTTTCGGCGTAGATCGCGGTCGCCGCGCCGGCAATCAGCATGGCTTCACTGACCATCTCACGGCTTTTGTAACGTTGCAGCGGAGTGATCCTGATCTCTTCCCCCCGGACCCTGAACCGGCACTCCGGCAGGTCGATTTCGACGGCTCCGGCCCGCCGCCGCCGCTCCCGGTGGGCCCGGGCCAGGGCCATGATCTTGCTGAGCTCGGGATTGGTTTCCAGCTGCGGTTCGGCTTCCCGGTAGCTCAGCCGTTGCGCCCGGATGCGGCTGGGGACAATCTCTAAGTCCCTGATGGCGCCGTGTTCGTCGATGGTGATAGCGAAAGAGAGGGCCGGCGAGGTTTCCTGCAGGCCTAAGCCGAGGGTGTCGGTCAACCGTTCCGGCAGCATTGTCCGGGTGGTTTCGGGCAGATAGAGGGTAGCACTTCTCTCCCGGGCATACTCGTCGAGCTGGCTGCCGGGAGTCGCTATGGCGGCGACGTCGGCGACATGGACCCAGAGTCTTTCACCGTCAAAACTGATGGCATCGTCGGGGTCGTGGCTTTCTTCGTCGTCGATGGC
>WFRT01000145.1 GCA_015486445.1 Pseudomonadota bacterium
GCGGGCGTAGTGAGCGTAAGGAAAAACAGAAATCTTAACGCTTAGCGAAGAAAAGCCGCGCCCGACCCCGGATTTGGCTGAATAGTTACGATTATTTTTCGCTTCCCGCTCCCTTAAGCAGTTCTTTTATCTCGTTTTTCAGATCCCTGGAACGACAGCAGCTCTGCCCGTCTGAAGACACGGCCACCGTGACCCCGTCCCGGCGGAAGCGGGCCGGGGTCAGGAAGTCTCCCTGCCGCCATGAAGCATCGACGGCGGCCGCCAGCAAACGCCGGCGCCGGGCCTGGTCGAGGACCCCGGCATTGACCGCAGACTGGTCGGTGGCCGCATAGACCAGAAAAAAACCTTCAAGATCATCCTCGCGGAATTCGCGCGGCCAAAGTGTAAGCTCGCCTTCCCGAGCCTTTTCGACAATCACGTCCACGACCCGGGGAGCGACCACCGTCACCCGGGCGCCGCACTCCAGGAGCCCGGCAATTTTACGCCAGGCCACCCGGCCGCCGCCAACCACCAGGCAGGGGCGCTCGTTGAGATCCAGAAAGATCGGGTAATAGGGTTTTTTCGGCTGATTCATGTATTTTTTTCTATCCATGCCAGACTTTTCGCAACATCCCATCGGGGGTGTAGAGACGAAGTTCCAGGGCAGCCGCCCCGGCCCAGTTTCCGAGCCCGGCCAGGGCCTTGCGCCCGAGTTCGTTTTCAACCTGGTCGGCCGCGGGCGGGCCGAGATGAGAAAAAGCCTCCCTGACACTGCCGGCCCGGGCCACGAGCGCCGCTACCTCACCGTCAACACCAACCCGGGCGGCAATTTCCGCCAGGTCCCGGCAACCGTAACGCACGGTATGGGCATGGGTATATTCGAGCCCGGCCGAATATTTGTAAAGCTTGCCGATCATGCAGCCGACAATAATTCGCTCGAATTCAAATTCCGCCGCCAGTTTCATCGAGTCGGCAATGAAATCGGCAATTCTGACAATCGCATATTCCGGCAACCCGGGGCAGTCACGCTTTACGGCCCGGGCCGTGCGGCCGCCGGTACAAAGCGCGACCTCACGACAGCCGGCCCGTTTCGCGCCCTCAAGCAGGATACGAATGGTTTTGATGTAGGCCGCATGCGAATAGGGCTCCACGTACCCCGAAGTCCCCAGGATAGAAAGCCCGTCAACCACCCCGAGAACCGGATTTAAGGTCTTTTTTGCCAGCCGGCGGCCATCCGGCAGAGAGATTTCCAGCTGATAGGTTCCGGGTTCCTCACCACAGCCGGCCCGCAGCAGGTTTTCCACCAGCATTTTTTTCGGCACCGGGTTGATGGCCCAGTGACCGATCTCGGCATCGATCCCTAAACGGGTGACCAAACCGACTCCGAAAAGCCCCCGCACCACCAGCAGGGCCCGGCCGCAGGGCAGCTGACAATCAAAAAAGCCGGGCGGCCGCGTGGAGGCAAAGAGTGCGGCCTTCAACAGCAGCTGGTCGGTAACATCGGGATCGTCGCCGGCCTCCTTGCAAACCACTCCAACGCCCCGCCCGGCCGTAAAAAAACAGGAGCGCAGGTAAATCTCAAGGCAGTCGCCGTCCGGCAGGCGCACCGCGACCGGGTTTTCCCGGCCACCGCCACCGCGTTCCCGCCAGGCCCGCCAGGCCCCGAGTGCGGCTGCACTCAGGCAGGTTCCGGTAGAAAAACCCCGGCGCAATTCTTTTCGTGCCGCGTCAGCGCTCAAATGTCGTCTCGATGCTATTTATTGAAAGATTCAATAATCGCGTGCAGGGTGGCCACGGCCATGGCACTGCCGCCCCGCCGACCGCGGATGACAACCTGGGGAATCCCGGCCGCCAGCAACAGTTTTTTTGCTTCAATCACATGAACGAAGCCGACCGGCATGCCGATAACCAGCCGGGGCCGGATATTTTTTTCGCTATGCATCCGGATAATCCCGGCCAGGGCCAGCGGGGCGTTGCCAACCAGGACGATGCCGCCGTCGATAAGCTTCTCGGCCTTCTCCAGCGCCACCAAAGAGCGCGCCTGTCCCCGGCGCGAAGCCTCGTTTGCAACCTCGGGGTCGGCCACCAGGCAGCAGATGTCAGACTTGCTGTAGGACGGGTTTACCGACTTGAGCCGGGCCTCGGAAAGGCCGCTGCGAATCATCGTCGCGTCACAATAAATCGGGGCCCCGGCCGACAGGGCGTCCAGTCCGGCCGCCACCGGGTCGCCACTCCAGTCAAGATCGTCGACAATCGTAAAATCTGCCGTGGTATGGACCAGGCGCCGGCCGATCCGGAAAATCTCCGGCGTTACCTTACGGCGCCATTCAGAAAGGCCTTCCTCGATGCGCCTGAAACTCTCGGCCTCGATTTCCGCTCCGGACATCTGCCAGTCGATATCCTGCAGGAGTTCTGTAAGTTGTTTACCCATGCTCAGGCTTCCTTTGCTTTAAGTTTCTGTTTTTCACCGACAGCCTGGCGTTCAGGGCTGCGCTTGGCGATTACCAGGGAAAGATACTGTTCTTCGACGGCCATAATTTCCCCGCCCCCCCGGCAAAGGGTTTCCTGCTCCTGACCCAGCCTGGCGCCATAGATGATTTCACCCTTAAAGCCCGCCGCTTCAAGCTCGGCCAGCAGTCCGGCCCGGTCGGACGAGGTCTTCATCAAAACTACGGTATCGGCGGCGGCCAGTTTTTCCCTGAACCGGTCGTCCCGGCCCCAGGCGGGAACAATCACCAGGCTTTCTCGATCTTCGACCGTCGGCAGGTTGAAACGGGCGGCCAGGTCCTGGAACGCCATGATCCCGGGTACGGTTTCAATCTCAACGCCGGGCAGCAGTTCCGCAACCTCGCGCATCAGGTAGGTGAAGGTGCTGTAGAGAAGCGGGTCGCCGATGGTTACGAAGGCGCAGTCACGCCCCTGCCGCAACTCACGGGTCACAGCGGCGGCGTTGCGGCACCACTGTTCTTCCCGGTCGGCCATGTTTTTCGCCATCGTAAACGGCAGGCTGCGGCGCTCGGCCCGACAGCCGCCCAGGGCGGAGACTACGCCGCCGCTGAAACTCTGATTGTCCCGGGCCGCCGCCGCAAATATCACCTCGACCCGACGCAGAACCTCCGCGGCTCTCAGGGTCAGCAGCCCGGGGTCTCCGGGACCGGTGCCGATCCCGTAAAAACGCCCCCATCCGATCTTTTCCATAAACCATTCCAATCTGTAATAGTTTTCATCCGGCCGGCAGGCCGACCAGCAAAAAAAATCCCGGAGAGGCAGCCTGGGCTTCTCCGGGATTTCCCAATTCTATCCCGTTAAACGACGACCGGGACAACGGTACCCGGTTGTCCCGACAGGTCGACGGCAGCAGGTCTTCTGACTTCCGGATCTCCCTACTCACCGCCCCTTCCCGGAAATCGGCTACGATTCCAGTGGTTCTGGCGGTTTTTGTCCCCGGTTACAGCGGCGGGCCCGTCCCCGATTTTCACGGGGTTCCCTCTTGCTCCGCAGGTTTGCGGAACTGCAGTCGTAAGGTTCAATTGTCAGCCCGCGCTCCCCGGCCGGGACCTGTTCAAATCCCGGTCCGGCGCAGGCAAATTGTTACTTGCTGTTATTGATCGTGGCTTGCTCGATGATTACATCGTAACGGTAACCGGCCCCGAAATCCTTGTCGGCGTAAAGGATTCCCTCAACCGTAACAATCTCTCCCACGGTCGGCTTATGCTGGGTGGTCACCACCAGGTCATGGGTGCCGTTGTTAGGGTCGCCGGTGCCATCCTGGAGATGAACCCAGTTTTTCCCCATGATACTGAGCGACACCTTGACCACCTTGGCATGGACCTTGACCTTCTTTTTATCCAGTTCCTTACCCTTGGCATAGAGTTCGGCCACGCTGTAACCGTTTTCGCCCTGGGCTTTCGCGATCTTGAGATCGAGCGGGGGAACCACGACCCGGCCGCTGGAATTCATCGGCGCCTGGCCGCCGCCCATGCCCATGCCGGCGGGTTTTCTATCACCTTTCACCGGACAGGCGCCACCGCCAGCCATACCCCGGCCGCCGGCTCCCGCCAGACCGGGGGAGAAAACTACTTCGTCAAAGGTCCGATTCAGGGTTTCGCTCTTGAAATTCTTCATCACCATGCCGGGAACAAAGGAGACCTTCTGGCCGACCTTGACCACGGTTTTCGGTGCCGCAACCCAGGTTTCACCCTTCTCGGTTGCCAACAGCACATATGTATAGCCGCCACTGTCCATCGTTTCCTTGACCGTGCCGGTCAGGGCATCGGCACCGGGTACCGGTTTCGGCGACATCGCCGCAGGGGTCGCGGCGGCCGGCCGGGCCTGGGCATTGGCCACCTGGGAATTTTTGTGTTTCTGCATTACCAGCAGGGCGGCTGCACCAAGAATAATCACCATCACCACCAGACCGGCTATCAATCGCTTCATATGGGTTCTCCTGGAAATTCAGTTAACATGTCATGCGCCTGGAGCGCTTTACACCGAAGAAAGAAAAAGTTTATGTAACAGGAGCTTTCAAGTCCTGTTTCAGGATAGTAGTACACCCGGAACCAAAAGTCTAGCCCCAAAATCTCCCTCAGCGCTGACTGATTATTCTTTCAATTTCCTCGCTGGTCGGCATCTCTTCGCGCACTCCGGCCCGGTACTGCATGCGGCACCAGAGAAAGAGATTCTGTCTTTCATTGACCCGCACGATCTCGTTGATGGCCTGTTCGTCACCGGTAAACTGGCCGAGAAGTCCGACGATGTCCCGGAAAGTGGCCGGCAAAACCTCCTCGCCCTTTCTCTTCCGGGGCCGGGGATAGAATTCCGCGGGATCGGGATTACCGGAAAGCTCAACCTGTTCGTAGGGCTTGCGGGTGAACACGGTCCAGGCCCGGGACTCGACCATCATTTTCGAAAGTACGATCGGCAGGTTGTCGGTCGGCAGTCCCTGGCCGGTCGGACAGGGAGAGAAGAACTCCACCAGGGAGGGGCCCTTATAGGCGATGGCTTCGGTCAATATACGCATGGCGTGGACCGGATTGGAAAGTGAAAGTCGGGCCACGTAGACCTTGGGAATCGCCATGGCCTGGCCCACCAGTTCGCGGTGAAAATCGTTCTTGCCCTGGAGTTCCATGCCGTAGGGCGAGGTCGTCCGGTTTGAACCGTAGCGACTGGCGCCGGATTTCTGGAAACCGGTATTCATGTAGGCTTCGTTGTTGTAGATGATCCAGGTAATATCCTGGTTTTCCCCAAGGGCGAAGTTGAGACCCTGGTTGCCGATATCATAAAAAGAGCCGTCACCGCCGAAAACCAGGACCTTGGTCAGCTTGTCCAGATAAAAATTGCGAAAGGCGTTGTAAAGCGACACCCGGGCCCCGATGCCGGCGGCACTGGCGGTCCCGAAACCATAGTGTCCGGCCGGATAGACCCTGGCGTTGTAGGGGTTGCCGAGACAGGAGACCTCGGCACAGCCGGTGGCATTGACAGTGTAGACGTTGAAACTGTGGTCGATCATGTGACGCAGGCCGCGGCCGTGGTCCATGGTCATCAGGGCCGGCATCGAATCGTAAAATTCGGCGATCATGGCGGGGTTGCGGCGAACCATTTCGGTGGCCGTGAAAACCAGGTTTTCAATAATTCCCTCACCACAGCCGGGACACAGGCTGTGGCCGCCGGGGAGAAATTTCTGCCCCGAATAGAGCAGCATCAACTGCTGGAGATAGCGTCCGGCCTTGACATAGGTAGCGACGCCGGGACTGGCATCCATTTCGTAAATTGCCGGGCTGAGAAAGCCGCTGTCGGTGCCGGGTTTGTGCGTGGTTTTGTCAACCAGGCTTAAGGCCTTGCTCTTGCAGGACTCGACACAGGCCCCACAACCTTTACAGTATTGGGGAACAACGTTGATATTGAGGTGGCTCTCTTCGAACTCCGCATCCCGGTAACCGGTAAAACGTTTGAGATCAAGCGGGCGAAAGAGCTGTTTTTCATCAGCCGAGAGCTGTTCGTAATCGTTTTTCCTGAGCAGGGTTACCCGCAGGGCGTTGTCCGGACAGGTGGCGATGCAGAGTCCGCAGGCAACACAGTTTTCCGCCTTGTACATCGGCAGGGCGGTGCCGATCAGGCTGGTGTCATTATACTCGGAAGTCCGGGCCGGAACGATATTGTAGAAATTTTCCCAGGAGATCTCCTCCCCCTTCTGCAGTGGTTTGAGCACCCGGTCGATAAACAGGGGGCGGTAACGGTCGCCAAGTACGGAAGGAAAAGTAATAACCGCGTTTTCGTCATCTTCGAGATAACTGCGGGAAAATTTTGGCGTATAGTGAATCGGCCGGGCTTCAGGAACTTTCGTTTCCACAGGCCCGGGGGCGCTTTCTCGTGCCCTCTCCGACAGCGGGGCGGGAATCGATTCATAAGGCACCTCGAGCAGTTCCAGGTTGACTTCAACCAGCCCGGCTTTGGCGCCCTTGAACTTACTGCTCAGCTCACTTTTGAAGGCCTGCTTGAACTCGGCTTCCGGCAGCAGGTTGATGATCCGGTTGATGACCCCGAGAATCGGGGTGCCGGGCAGGTTGCGCTTCAAATGTTTCCGCGAGGCCCCGGTGGCATCGAGCAGCACCAGCTTGAAAGTCGCATTTTCAAGCAGTTCGCGGATCTCCGGCGTGGCCTGGGCCTTGATTTCTTCGGCACTCTTTACGGTGTTGATTATCAGGTCGCCGCCCGGCTTGATCCCCTTGATAAACTTGAGAAGGCTGTTGCTGAGCAGGTACTTGTCATTGAAGATCGCCAGGGTTTCAACCCGGCTGACATCGGAACAGTTGCGAATCGGATGTTCGGACACCCGGGCGTTCATGATCACCATGCCGCCCTTGCGGGAAGCCCCGTATTTGGCGCTGGTCTGAACGTAGCGTCCGGCCTTGGCTATGATCTTGGCCAGGGTCTCCTGGGCGGTCTTGACGCCCTCGGCCCCAACCCCGATAAAGGTCAGGCCGACCTCTTTTTCGCGGTAATCTTCGCGGACCACTTTTTTAAGTACCCGGGGGCCCTTGATGCCGACCGAGAAAACCGGCATCGGCCGTTCCGCCAGCAGGTTTTCGATAACCGCGAAGCCATCCTCGACACTGAAGTCCTGGCTTCCGAGACCGTAGATTCCGGAGGTGATGACCGGGGTGAACGAGCGACCGATGCGCTCGTTGTAGGCGGCGTGCTTGACGTCACGCAGGAGATAGCGCTCATTGGCCAGGCCGGTCTTTTCCAGGACCGACACCACTTTGGCGTTCTGGATGCCGTAAGATATCTCCTCGGTACAGACCGGGTAGAACAGCACCGGCCGCAGAAGACCGACCGAAACGCCTTTGGCCCGGTAGTAGTCAATCGCCTCTTTCATGGTCCCGGCCACAGCCCCGAGACAGACCACGACATACTCCGATTCAGCCGCATAATAGTCCTCAACCACGTCGATGGAGGTGCCGAGGATGGCATTCATCACCTTCATCGCCGCCTTGACATATTTCTTGGCGTTGAGCAGGGCGAGATCCTGCTTCATCTGGGTCGGCATGGTCACGCCGATGTCGGAAAAGGTTCCCATCAGGACCGGGTTGTTGAAGTCGGGCTGAAAAAGACGGTTGGGCTCGCCGACAAAGTACCTGAGGAACTCGTCGGAGAGCAATTTGATGTTTTCGATGCTGTGACTTTTCAGGAAGCCTTCCCCGGCGACAATCGCCGGCAGCATCAACTGACGCTGCTCGATGGCTTTGAACACCAGCGGGATCAGGTAGTGCATCTCCTGGTTGTCGGCACTCATGAACTGGAGCCATCCGGTGCCGCGGGCAGCATAGAGGTCGGCATGACCGTTATGAATACTGAGGCTGCCCTTGTTGAGTTCCCGGGTCTGCATGGTCATCAGGGTCGGCAGGCGCTTGCCGGCCACTGAATACATGTTCTTGATCTTGTAAGTCAGGCCCTGGGAAGAGGTGTTGTCGGCGTAACGGCCGCCCTGCGAAGCGGCGCCTTCGAGAAAAGCCATGGCCCCGAGTTCACTTTCGGGCTGGAAATAGAAAATCCGCTCGCCGAAAACGTTGACGAAGCCGTCGGCATAGGCCTTGGCCATGCCCTCGGCAATCGGAGTGGAAGGCGTGATCGGATAGCCCACAAGGCCGGTCACCAGACGCTTGAGGACATTGACCACAACACTGTTGCCGTCGCCGATATACGCCTCCTGGCGACTCATCGCCGCGAATTCGTCTCCGGCCTCCTGTTTGATCGATTCAACATAGGAATCGCAATCAAACAGTCGGGCACCGTTGAAAGTATATGTAAAAGCTTTCTCGAAATCGACAGGTCTACGTTTCAATGCCATGGCAATAATTTTCTCCTCATGCTGCCGCCAATTAAAGGCCAACGTAACTATTCAGTCAAATCCGGGGTCGGGCGCGGCTTTTCTTCGCTAAGCGTTAAGATTTCTGTTTTTCCTCGCGCTCACTTCGCCCGCATTGCAAAACTCGCTTACGCTCAGACAGTTGCAATGCTTATGGGCTCCCGCTCGCTGGGAAAAACGACGAAACCTTTCCGAAACCGCTCAGAAAAACCACCCCCGCCCCCTCCTGAAAGATGGGAGATAGAATTTAGCTGAATAGTTACAGGCCAACGATAAAAAACCGGCTCGCCTGCAGTTCTCTCTCCTGATTATTGAAAAGCCAAGTGTTGCGAAATGAGCCTTATACGCCAAAAAGCCATCACCCGCAACCCCAAATACTGTATACAGACTCTCGAAAATCCGTAAATATTGTTTATAATCGAAAGGATAGGTGAAAGAATATAAAAAAATAAAAAGAGCCGACATTGGACCACGTGTTGCAAGATGGAGACCCCGCCGGCAAAATTTTTCTTGTCACGGACCGTTCATTGTTATATTTCATACAATAGGCAGCAAAGCAGAAAGAATCGACAGGAGGATCAGGTATGGACAACGCGCGCTCTCTCAAGCACCAGCTGATCGACTATGGCCGCCAATGCACCACGGCTCCCCTCGAAATTATTTTCTGGGACGGCAGTCACGAAACCTTGATGCCTTCCGGGGCACCGCCGGGATCAGCAGAGCCATCCTGCACCCTGCATTTCAAAACCAGGAAAGCGGCCCAGCAGGCGATTTTCCGTGGTTCCCTGGGGTTTGGCGAGGCCTACATGACCGGGGAAATCGAAGTCGAGGGAGACCTCAGGCAGATTGTCAAAATGAGTCTCCACCCGGTTTTTTCAAGTTGCCAGGCCCCGGCCCTGGGACGTCTCCTTCCTCTGGCCGGACTTTTCTTCAATTACAACTCGGTCGACGGCGCCCACAAGGCGATCGCCCATCACTACGATCGCGGCAACGACTTCTACCAGCTGTGGCTGGACCGCAGCATGGCCTATTCCTGCGCCTATTTCAGGAATCCCGACAACTCTCTCGAACAGGCCCAGTCAGACAAGTATGAACATCTATGCCGCAAGCTCATACTGAAGCCCGGAGAACGGCTGATCGATGTCGGCTGCGGCTGGGGCGGCATGCTGATTTATGCGGCGCTCAACTACGGGATTTCCGGCACCGGCTACACCCTCTCGAAAAACCAGTTTGAATACGCCTGTTCATGGGCTGAAAAAGCCGGGGTCGCCGACCGGATCACATTCCATTTCAAGGACTACCGCGAAGCGGAAGGAACCTTCGACAAGTTTGTTTCGGTCGGCATGTTCGAACATGTCGGCCACAAGTACTACCCGGCTTTCTTTCGCAAAGCCGCATCCCTGCTCAAACCCGGGGGAGTGGGCCTGCTGCATACCATCGGCAAAAACGACGGCACGCCGACCGACTCGTGGATCACGACCTATATATTCCCCGGCGGCGAACTGCCCCAGCTCTATGACATCTGCCGGGTCTGCGGCCAGCAGGACCTGCGCCTGCTGGATCTCGAAAACCTGCGCTACCACTATCACCTGACCCTGGAACAGTGGCTCGCACGGTTTGAAAATAATCTGCCCCGCATCCGCGCCCTGTTTGCCGCCAGCGACCCCGCCGAATGCGAACGTTTTCTCCGCTGCTGGCGCCTCTACCTGACCGGCAGTTCCGTCAATTTCAGCCATGGCTCGTTAGACCTCTACCAGATAACCTTCAGCCGCGGGCTCAACAACAGCCTGCCCCTGACCCGCGAACACATCTATTTAGACGATACCGCAACACCTTCTGAAAAAGCCGGAAAAATCTTGCATCAGGGTGAAAAAAGTGACACAATTATAACATGATTCCACCGGGAAGTTTTTTAAGAACCCCGACCGGCCCGGCCGC
The DNA here is from genome assembly GCA_015486445.1 of Pseudomonadota bacterium. Lineage (GTDB taxonomy): Bacteria > Desulfobacterota > Anaeroferrophillalia > Anaeroferrophillales > Tharpellaceae > JAADEO01. Next base: position 10,286 of record WFRT01000145.1, read on the forward strand.
CGGCGGCCAACCATTTAGGTAAACCCGGCGCCGGGATTCCGAACCGCCCCCGGCCGCGGGCCTTGCCAGCCGAGAGAAAATCACACAACCCTCAGGACAACATGAAAAAAGTGACAATCTATACCGACGGCGGCTGCATCGGCAACCCCGGCCCGGGTGGGTACGGGGTTGTTCTGCTTTACGGCCCGCACCGCCGGGAACTGGCGGGAGGATTCAGAGA
>WFRT01000146.1 GCA_015486445.1 Pseudomonadota bacterium
ATACAGTACGCCGCAGTGACGAAGGTTGAAGGGGAACGCAGCAGATGAAGAGTTTTTACGACGCCATCACGTTTCGTTCCCGGCCCGTTGCAATAAAAAAGGCCCGGCAATCGCCGGGCCTTTTTTATTTTGTCAGAGAGAAACTTTTCTCTATAACGAATATCTATCACGAAGCCGGGAGGGTTCCCGAGAGGCGAGCATGTCATTTTCCCGCTTTCCGGTTTTTTTCCACCCGGATGACCGGTTCACCGTTTTCAAGTTCCACCGATGCCGTTCCACCTCCTCTGAGGTCTCCGAAAAGCATGGCGTCGGCCAGCGGGTCTTTAAGCTTTTCCTGGATCAGGCGGTCCAGGGGGCGGGCGCCGAATCGAGGATTGAAACCGTGCTCGGCAAACCATTCCCGGACCCTGCCGTCAAGAGGCCGCAGGGTTACGCGCCGGGGCTTGAGAAAGGTGTCGAGGTGGAGCATGTATTTATCGACCACCTTGAGCATGATTGCCCGGTCGAGCGGATTGAAAAAGATGATCTCGTCGAGACGGTTGCGAAATTCCGGGGTAAAAAGTTTTTCCAGGGCCTTGCGGCCCTTGCCCCGAGTCTCGTCGCCGCTTACGGCATCGTTGAAACCGATACTGTTGGCCGACATCTCCCGGGCCCCGGCATTGCTCGTCATGACCAGGATGACATGGCGGAAGTCGGCCTTGCGGCCGTTGTTGTCGGTCAGGGTGGCATAATCCATGATCTGGAGCAGGATGGCGAAAATGTCGGGGTGGGCCTTGTCGATCTCGTCAAGCAGCACCAGGGCGTGCGGGGTTTTGCGAATCTGCTCGGTCAAAAGGCCGCCCTGTTCGAAGCCGACGTAGCCCGGGGGGGAGCCGATGAGCCGGGCCACGGCATGCTTTTCCATGTATTCGCTCATATCAAAGCGCAGCAGTTCGATGCCGAGATATTTTGCGGTCTGACGACAGATTTCGGTCTTGCCGACCCCGGTCGGACCGGTAAAAAGGAAGGAACCCAGGGGTCGCTGAGGCTGGTTGAGCCCGGCCTGGGCCCTTTTCAAAGCTTTGAAAAGGGCGGCCACGGCCTGGTCCTGGCCGTAAATCTCCTGTTTCAGGTGTTCGTCGAGCCGGGCCAGTTGAAAGCCGCTTTCACGGTTGAGTTTCTGGACCGGAACCCGCGCGATCAGGGAAACGGTTCTTTCGATATCGGGAACCCGGATGAGCCGTTTTCCCGGTTTCCCAGCCCCCAGCAGCCGGGCCGCCGCCGCGGCCTCGTCGATAACATCGATGGCCTTGTCGGGAAGCCTGCGATCGGGGATGTAGCGAGCCGCCAGCTCGGCCGCCGAGCGGATCGCGGCCGGGCTGTAAGTTACTTCATGATGTGCTTCAAATTTATCCTGTAAACCCTTGAGAATAGAAATAGTTTCTTTCGTGCTTGGCTCCGGAAGAAAGATCGGTTGAAAGCGCCTGGCCAAGGCCCGGTCGCGGTTGAAATTCTGCTTGTACTCCTCGTGCGTGGTCGAGCCCAGGCAGCGGATGTGCCCGGCGGCGAGAATCGGCTTTAAGATATTGGCGGCATCCATCGAGCCGCCGCTGGTGGCTCCGGCCCCGATCAGGGTGTGAATCTCGTCGATGAAAAGAATGACCTTGGCCTTGGCCTCAAGTTCCCGGATAATCCCTTTCAAACGCTCTTCGAACTGGCCGCGGTACTTGGTTCCCGCCAGCACGGCCCCGAGATCGAGGGCAAAGATTTCGTAGTCCAGCAGCATTCCCGGGGCCTTGCCTTCGTGCAGCCGCAGGGCCAGGCCCTCGGCCATCGCGGTTTTGCCGACCCCGGGGTCACCGACATAGAGCGGGTTGTTCTTGTTGCGCCGACAAAGCACCTGCAGGGTACGCTGCATCTCGGTTTCCCGCCCGATCAGGGGGTCGATCCGGCCGGCCGCGGCCTTTTGCCGAAGATCCACCGCAAAGGCCTCGAGATGGGTGGGTTTCCGCTTCTTTGCGCTTTCCCCGTCGGCCGGTTCATTTTCCATCTCCGGTTCCGGGTCCATTCCGGGCCGGGCCGGCGGGGTTGCCGGCCGCAGGGGGAGCTTTTCCCGGGGGTGGGCGGCACTTGCGTCTCCCTCCGAGATATGGCGCAGGATCTCCAGTCGGGTCAGACCCTGTTCCCGCAGAAAGAAACAGGCGTGGGTTTCATCCTCTTCGAATATGGCGGCCAGCAGGTCGCCGATCTCGGCTTCCGGTTTTTCGGCCATCTGGACATGCAGCAGGGTGCGCTGGATCAACCGCTGGAAAGCCACGGTTTCGGTGGGGTCGCCCTGGTTTTCGGCGTTCCGCTTCGGCAGCCGGGCGGAAAAGTAGTTTTCCAGCCGGGCGTTCAGGGTGACGACGTCGCCGCCGCACTCCTCGATGATCCGCCGACCGCTTTCGGTTTGCAGCAGGGTGTAGAGCAGGTGCTCGACGGTCAAATACTCGTGGGAGCGGTGCTTGGCTTCGCGGTAGGCCGCGACTATCGTCTGTTCAAGCTCTGGATTTATCATCAATTTATACTTTCTCCATCGTACAGCGCAGCGGGAATCCGGCTTCGGCAGCTCTCCGGGTTACGGCGGCAACTTTACTTTCGGCAATCTCCCTATCGTATTCGCCACAGCAGCCTACCCCCTGGCGGTGAACCATCATCATGATCTGTTCCGCCCGGGCGGGAGCGTGGTGGAATATCCCGGTCAGGATTTCGATGACGAACTCCATGGTTGTATAGTGGTCGTTGTGCAGCAGGACCCGGTAGCGGGGCGGCTCCCCGAAATCACTGTCTACCGCGTCCAGCAGTTCGCCCAAGCTTTCAAAATCAGATTCAGCCATCCTCTTTTCCAGTTGATTTTAACTTACGAACTCATCTAAAAAGAAAAACAGCCGCAACGGATGCGGCGGCCCCCGCCGGTTGCCGCCGGTTCGACAACCATTAAGATAGATACTTTTTCAGATTAAATCAAGCAGGCAGGATGATTAATTTTTTTCGCTCCAGATGGTTCAGGCTCGGCCTGGCCGGAACGGTTGCCGTACTGGGGGCCGCGATGGTTCTTTTTTTCCGGCAACCGGCCGGTGGCCCACATCGGCTGCGCTTGGTGGAGGTCGGTCGGCCGGCCGAGCGGCTGCTCTCCGGACTGGATTCCGGGCGCCTGGCCCGGGCCCTGGAACGCAACCTGCTCTACCTGGAGAAACTGCCCCCCGAAAAAGTTTTTGCTTACGGCACTTTCAAAGTCGACGCCGTCCGCATACTTGCAAGCCAGCTCGACCTGCTGGCCTTTCTCAACCGGGCGCCGGATGCAGGAGAGTTGCGGGAGTACCTTGAAAAAAAATTTACGCTCTATGAGGTTGCGGGTCCCGGCAACCGGGAAGCGGGAAAAGGCCCGGTGCTTTTTACCGGCTACTACGTGCCGACCCTGAACGGCTCCCGCATTAGGAACGAGCGTTTTCGCTTTCCCCTCTACCGCAAACCGGACGACCTGGTCCTGATCGAGACCGGCCGCTTCAGGCTTGAGCGCTATGTCCGACGGCTCTGGCCCTGGCTTGACGGCCGGCTGCCGTTCATCCCCGGTCTCGACAAGCTGCATTTTCCACGCCTGCGCGGCCGCCTGACCCGGCAGGGGAGGGTGGTTCCCTATTACGACCGTGAAGCTATCGATTACCGGGGAAAACTTGCGGGAAAGGGACTGGAACTGTTCTGGGTGGACAGCGACATCGACCGCTTCTTTCTCCAGGTCCAGGGTTCCGGGCTGCTCCGGATACCGGACGGCAGCCGGGTCATGGTCGGGTATGCCGGGGCCAACGGCCGGCCCTATCACAGCATCGGCAGATGGCTGATCCGCCAGGGGCTGATGAAACGCGAGGAGGTTTCGATGCCGGCCATCCGGGCCTGGATCAAGCAGCACCCGGAACGGGCGGAAGAGATTTTCAAGACCAACCCGAGTTATGTTTTTTTCCGTGAACTGCCCCTTCCGGAACCCCTGGGCTGCTACCAGGCACCACTGACGGCCGGGGTTTCGATCGCGACCGACCGCAAGCTCTTTCCGGGCGGGGCCCTGGGCCTGGTCGAACTCGAACTGCCCCGTTTTTCCCCGGCCGGAAAACTGCTTGAGTGGCGGCGCCAGCGCCGGCTGGTACTCAACCAGGATACCGGGGGAGCCATCCGGGGTCCCTGGCGGGTCGATCTTTTCTGCGGCGCCGATCGACAGGCCGAACTGACGGCCGGCATCCTCAAACAGCCGGGCCGCCTTTTCCTGCTGGTCCCCCGTACCCCTTAAGCCTCTTTCCTCTGACCTCTGACCCCGCGTCCCGGCCGTCAAAAAGGACCGCCGGGCTAGCTCGGTTGTTTTTGCAAACGCTCCCGCAGGGGGAATCCCATCTCCTCACGCTGCTTGAGATAGTTGGTTGCCGAAAGCTTGGCCAGGTTGCGGACCCGGCCGATGTAGTTGGTGCGCTCGGTTACCGAGATCGCCCCCCGGGCGTCAAGCAGGTTGAAGATGTGTGAACATTTCAGACAGCAGTCGTAGAGCGGCAGGACAAACGCTTTCTCGGCCAGGCGGATACCCTCTTTTTCAAACATGTTGAAAAGTTCGAGC
>WFRT01000147.1 GCA_015486445.1 Pseudomonadota bacterium
CCATCTTTCGGCCTGCAAGGTGCGCCGTTTTCACGGTCAGATGGTGGACAACCGGCCCTCGCGCTTTCTCCTTGAAATTCCCTTTGAACTGCTGCGCCGGGAAGACCGCAACCGGCCCGCAGCCGGCGGAGTCAGGCCGCCGGTCCGGCCGGGCCCGCGGACGCGGGGAGAAGGCGAGCGGGTCCGTGGGTCCGCCCGGGGAAAGGTTGTTTCTCCTCCTTATCCGGCTCCCGGGGCGGGCTCGTTGCCCTTTCCTCCCGGCTGCCGGGTCGAGCACAAGGTCTTTGGGCCCGGGGTCGTGGCCGGGGTCCGAGGGTCCGGGGAGGAGGCCAAGCTCGATATCATTTTTCGTGACCGGGGCCGCAAGCTGTTGCTGCTGAAATTCGCTTCCCTCAAGAAGGTTGACTGAGCCGCCGCCTGGGTTTGTGGTCGGTTTTTGGTTGACATTGAAGCCCCAGGTGGGTTAATATTTCCAGCTCTTGTAAATTTTCCGGCGGGAGAGGTGCGCCTATCCCCCGGCATGTTGTATCTGCTTGAAATCGCCGGCTAAATTGACGCCGGCCGAGATGATCAGGGAAAAATAGATCCGGTATGTTCGATTCGCTTTCCGACAAACTTGATGTAACTTTCAAGAAACTGCGCGGCCAGGGACGCCTGACCGAAGACAATATCAAGGAGGCCCTGCGCGAGGTCCGCATGACCCTGCTCGAGGCCGATGTCAATTTCCTGGTGGTCAAGCAGTTCGTCAAGGCGGTTCGGGAACGGGCCATGGGCAGCGAAGTGCTGCAGAGCCTGACTCCGGCCCAGCAGTTCATCAAGATTGTCAACGAGGAGTTGACCTCCCTGATGGGGGGCAGCGCCGTTGACCTGGAACTCAACAGCGCTCCTCCGGTCGTCATCCTGATGGTCGGGCTCCAGGGCTCCGGTAAAACGACCTCCTCGGGCAAGCTGGCCCTTTCCCTGAAAAAGAAGAAGCGGCGTCCGTTCCTGGTTCCGGTCGATGTCTACCGCCCGGCGGCGATCGACCAACTCCAGAGCCTCGGCCGCCAGATCGATGTTCCGGTCTTTCCCTCGACCGACAGCCAGGACCCGGTCAAGATCAGCCGCAAGGCGGTGGAAACGGCCCGGCAGCAGGGCTACGACACGGTGATCATCGATACCGCCGGCCGGCTGCAGATCGACGAGAAGCTGATGGCCGAGCTCGAGAAAATCAAGGCCGCGGTCAAACCCCGGGAGATTCTCCTGGTGGCCGATGCCATGACCGGCCAGGAAGCGGTCAACATTGCCAAGACCTTCAATGACACCCTGGATATCACCGGGGTGGTGCTGACCAAGCTCGACGGCGACGCCCGGGGCGGGGCGGCGCTGTCGATCAAGGCGGTAACCGGAAAACCCATCAAGTTTGTTGGTGAAGGCGAAAAACTCAGCGCCCTCGACGTTTTCCATCCCGACCGGATGGCCTCGCGGATTCTCGGCATGGGCGATATGCTTTCCCTGATCGAGAAGGCCCAGGATGTCGTCGACCAGAAAAAGGCCGAGGAACTGGCCCGCAAGCTGAGCAAGAACGAGTTTACCCTCGAGGACTTTCGCTCCCAGCTCCAGCAGATCAAGAAGATGGGGTCGCTGGGTGGAATCATGAAAATGATTCCCGGGATGGGCAAGCTCAAGAACCAGCTCGAGGACGGGGTTGATGAAAAGGAACTGGTGCGGATCGAGGCGATTATCAATTCAATGACCGACAAGGAGCGCCGCAACCATCGCCTGCTCAACGGCAGCCGCCGCAAGCGCATCGCCCGGGGCAGCGGGACCTCGGTCCAGGATGTCAACCGCCTGCTCAAGAATTTTCTTGAAATGAAGAAAATGATGAAGAAGTTCAACAAGATGGGGCCACGGGGAATGAAACGGATGATGAGCCAGCTGGGCGGCTAGTCCTCCCGGCGGCGGAAAACCACCCGGGATGTCGGCGGGGAAGCCGCCCCGGATAGTATAGAATTGTTAACCCGAATGACAACGGCCGGTTTCCGCAACCGGCAAACAGAGGAGAGATAGCGTAATGGCAGTAAGACTCAGACTGACCCGGAGAGGAGCCAAGAAAAAACCTTTTTACCGCATTGTTGCGGCCGATTCCCAGGCTCCCCGGGATGGACGTTTTCTGGAAATCGTCGGAACCTACGATCCCAACCTGGAACCGGCGGCTATAGTTCTGCATGAAGAGAAGTTGAATTACTGGCTGGAACAGGGTGCCACCCCGACCGAAACGGTGGCCAACCTGATCAAACAGGCCCGGAAGGCCGCTGCCGAGCCGGTTTCGACCTAAATCTGGAAACGGGTTTTCGGCCCCGCTCAGAAAGCGGTCGTCGGAGATTCGCGGGAACAAGCAGGAGGGGGGAGCATGTACAAGGATTTGATTGAATATCTTGCCAAGGCCCTGGTTGACAACCCTGACGAGGTTGAAGTTCGTGAGCATGAGGAGGAAAACTCGGTGCAGCTCGAACTCAGTGTCAACCAGAAAGATCTCGGCAAGGTGATCGGACGCCAGGGCAAAACCGCCAGGGCCATGCGTACCATCCTGGGGGCGGCCGCCGCCAAGGAGGGACGCCGGGCCAGTCTCGAGATCGTGGAGTAGCCGGTTCAAGCCGGGGGAACCATGGATGATCCCTGGGTAGTGCTGGGCGAGGTGGTCAAGACCCAGGGCCTGCGGGGCCAGGTCAAGGTCCGCTCCGAGATTGTCGATCCCGAGAACTTCCGCCTGCCGGGCATTTGCCTGCGGTGCCGGGACGGTTCGCTGGAACCCGTAGAGGTACTTCGCTACCGCCGTCAGAAAGGGGCCTATATCCTTGACTTGAAGGGCTGCGATACGATCGCTGCGGTCCAGTCCTTTGTCGGTTGCGAACTGGTCTGCCGGGGCAGCCAGCTGCCGCCTCCGGGGGAGGATGAATACTACCATTACCAGATCCTGGGCCTGCCGGTATTGACTTTCACCGGTGAACGGCTGGGCCGCCTAAGGGAAATTATTCCCACCGGCGGCCACGATGTTTTCGTCATCCGGCCGGATGACGATGGCCGCGAGGCGGGCGCCGAGATCCTGCTGCCGATGGTTGCCAGCTACGTGCTCGAAATAGATCTTGAGGCCGGCCGGATCGTGGTCGATCCCGAGGGCCGTAAAGGCCGGCCGCGGCCGGATCCGGCAGAGTCCAGTCCGGGATGAAGATTGATGTCATCACCATTTTTCCCCGGATGTTTAAGTCGCCGTTCGCCGAGAGCATCATGCAGCGGGCCCGGGAACAGGGGCGGCTGGAACTGGGGGTTCACGATTTAAGGGACTATTGCCACGACCGTCACCGGGTGGTTGACGACTACCCTTACGGCGGCGGGGCCGGCATGGTGATGCGCCCGGAGCCGGCTTTTCGCGCGATTGAGGCCCTGC
>WFRT01000148.1 GCA_015486445.1 Pseudomonadota bacterium
CGCTCGAATGCGAACAGCAACATCGGCTTTCGCCCCGCTCTTGATTATTGCCGGAAGTTCGGTTGTTACGGCAGCCGTTCCAGCGCACAATTAAAAGGATACCTGGTCCCCGGCGCAAGCAGCCGAAAAACATAAACAGCCCGGCCGGGACAGTAGCCCCGGCGACCCCTCGGCCGGGCGTCGGACAGCCAACAGGATGACGTAATTCGGATGGCGAAAACCCACAAGAACATTTACCCGGAAATCTACAGCTTCGAGGCCCTGTACAACGGCTGCCTGCGGGCCCGGAGGGGTAAGCGCTACAACCCCGAGGTGTTGCGTTTTTCGGAGCGGCTGGAAGAAAACCTGATCACTTTACAGAACGAGCTGATTTGGCACATGTACGAAACCGGTCGCTACCACACCTTTTATATTTATGAACCCAAAAAGCGCATGGTTGCCGCCTTACCGTTTCGCGACCGAGTAGTGCAGCACGCCGCGGTTGCCGCCCTCACCCCGATTTTCGAGGCCCGCTTTATCGCCGACAGCTACGCCTGCCGGGTCGGCAAAGGAACCCACGCCGGGGCCGACCGGGCCCAGCACCTACTGCGCAAGGTACAGCGCCGCCAAGGCCGGGTGTATGTTTTCAAGGCTGACATCCACCATTACTTTGCCAGTGTCAACCATACCATCCTTAAGGGCCTGCTGCGTCAACGGATCGCCGACCCTGATACCCTCTGGCTGCTCAACCAGATAATCGACTCGGTTCCCGGCCCGGCCGGCATCCCGATCGGCAACCTGACCAGCCAGTTGTTCGCCAACATCTACCTGCACGCCCTCGACGAGTTCGTTAAATATGAACTCCGCGAAATCGACTACATCCGCTACATGGACGATTTTATCATTATCCACCACAACAAAAACCACCTGCGTGAGATTCGGCCGCAGGTGGAATGCTTTCTCGACCGGGAACTGAAACTGGCCTTAAACGACAAAACCCAAGTCTTCCCGGTCGCCCGCCACCACGGCCGGGCTTTGGATTTTCTCGGCTACAAAATTTGGCCGACCCACCGGCGCCTGCGTAAAGGCTCGGTTTGCCGGATGCGCCGTAAAATAGCTCTAGCCAAAAAGGGCCTTTTCGCGGAGGCCAGCCTAAAACGATCCCTGGCATCCTGGACCGGGCACGCCAGCCATGCCGACACCTACACCCTGCAAAATAAAATCACCGCCGAAGCGGCCGCTGCCGGCCGCGAGAGCGCCGATATCCGCAACCAACGACGTAAACTGAAGATGGAGACTGCCCTATGACCCGATATATCGCAACTGCCCGGGCCGACACCGTGACCATGATTGACGACCAGGGTGAAATTCTCTGGAACATCAACCCGAAATGCCCCGAGTGGGCCGCCTACCAGGCTTGGAAGGACCAGGGCGGAGAGCTGCTGCCGGCCCGGCCCTCGGAGTTTCACGAGTTCAGCGGGGGGCAATGGCGGCTGAACGCGGACCAGGCCCGGAGCGCGATCCAGCAACGCAACCGCGCCGCCTGCCGGGCCCATATCCTGGCGCGGTACCCGCTCGAAACCCAGGCCTCGATGAATGCCGGGATCTACAGCGCGGCCGAGACCGCCGCCTACCAGGATTTTGTTGCCGGCTGCGTGGCCGAGGAGAACCGGGTTTTCGATCTCCTCGAAACCGCCGCCGACCCCACCGCCGTTGAACCCCCAGCCTGGCCGGAGGAATAGACCACCATGAAACACAAACTCGACCAACCATTCCTGGAGAAAAAGCGCGCCGCTCGCCTCTCGATGGTTGCCAGCGACAAAAAGATTACCACGGTCGCCGGCCTGGCGGCCCGGGTAAGACTGATCGAAGCCGTTCTCGGCCTGGGTTCGGTGCCCGCCGCCGCGCCCGGCCCGGAGACCAAAACGCCAACCCGGAAAGGGTAACGCGTTATGCGCCACCACCTGTTCCTGCCGCCCGCCGCCATGTTGCTGCTGGCCCTGGCTGCCGGGCTGTTATTGCCCGGCTGTGCCTCGCGCCGGGATCTGCGCGAGGTTGCCACCATCTGGCAGGAGCACATCACCCAGGCCGAAGTTGACGCCGTCGGGGCCGACCGGGGCGCCCGGCTGCTGAAATTCGAGGTTGACAACCCCGACTTCGTCTGGACCGACGAGTTTGTGGGCGAGGTGATCGAGTATGTCGACGAGCTTACGACCTACGGGATTTTTATCAACCCCTGCTGCAACCCGTACCGCTGCTGCGGCGCCGTCGGCCTGCGGAAGAACCATTATACCGGCCACTGTTTTTCGATTTCGACTTATTACTGGCTGGCCTTGAAATATCTTGATTATCCGGGCGCCGCGAGGATTCAGTTTCGCGGTTTCCTGACCAACCGGATCTGCCACGTCGTGCTGGTGGTGGAAATGCCCTCCGGCGGCTGGCGGGTCTATGACCCGGCCCACCTGTTCGGCCTCGAGAAAATCGACGCCCTGCTCGACTGCCGCTGGATGGAGTTTGACACCCGACACGTCTGGCTGGATGGCGACTTCGGCCGCGGCCGCAGCCCCCTGGAGAGATTTACCGAAATCTGGAGATAAAAACCATGTGCGAACCACTTGAGCGGGCAAGAAAACTTTTCGGGGAGATGGACTTCTCGCAGTTCGTGGAGGTGCCGGAGCCGGACCACTACACTATGGACGGCGGCCATTTTCACGGCCGCGTGGCCTACCGTGACGGGGGCATCGAGGTGATGCACGTCAAATGCGAACCGGGCACCGAAATCGAACCGCACACCCATGAGCAAATCGAGCATCTGCTGTTGTATTCCGGCGATGCCGTGGTGACCATATCCGGGGTCGAAACCACCCTGCAAAACTCGCAGTCGGTCAACATCCCGCCGCTGACCCTGCACTCGCTGACCTCGGAAAACGGTTGCCGCATGATTATCATCCGCGTTCCCCCGGTGAAAGGATTGTACTGATGCCAGCGATAGAGGAACTCCTCCGCAGTTTTCTCGATTCGGCCGAGGAGTTGAAAAAAAGAATCGACGACATCGAAAAGGCGCTTGACCGGCAGGGATTGACGCGAATGAAACCCGGCCTGCTGGTGGACAAAGACTACTGCCACGACGAGCACGCCGAGCTGGTGAAAAGCATGACTGAGGTTTTCAGGGACTTCACCCGGGGGGTTTCCTTTCGGCTCTACGCCTCTTGGGTGGTGTTGCTGCTGGTGTTGGGCGGCATCGGGTTTTGCCTGAAAACCCACGACCAATATCTGCATGAGCTGATGAAGCTGGTGTTCAAATGAGCTTGTCGCTAAAACAGCAGAAATTCGCCCACATGGTGGCCCTGTTGATTTTGCAGGCCGAGCAACTCGGCTATCGGCTGACCTTCGGCGATGCCTACCGCGACCCGCGTTGTCCCTATGGGCACCCCCACAGCCTGCACCGGCAACGGCTGGCGATTGACCTGAACGCCTTCAAGGGGGGTGAATATCTGGCCGAAACATCAGACTACGAGCCCCTCGGCAGTTACTGGGAGAGCATCGGCGGCACCTGGGGCGGCCGCTTCGGCGATGGCAACCATTTCTCGCTGGCCCACGGCGGGATGAAATAAGGAGGAGTTATGAACGCAACCATTATCCCGTTTGCCGGCGTTCAGCTTGAGGCCGGCATCGAACTCAACAAAACCCCGGGGCTTGACTATTCCGCCCCCATCGCGCTGCCGGAAACCATTCATATTTTCGATGACGACGCCGATTATTTCTGCCTTGGCCGCTACGGCGAGATTCTGCCCGGCGGCTGGCACGAGGAGGAATGGAAGATCCTCGACACTTTGGCCGACTACAAAGGCCCGATTCTGATCCCCTTCGGCGAACCGATGATGCTGTTGACCTGCGGCACCCACGTCAGGCTGGCCCGGCTCGGCGACCGCATCGTCATCGACTACGACGTCAAGGACCTGCGCCGCGCGCGCCGGTTTATGTTCCAGGTCCACTTTCCGCTGCGCGAGCCCAATATCGTCGAGTTTCATTATTATAATGTACAGACCGGGTTCCGCACCCTGGTCGGGGTTAAGTCGATAACCGGCCTGGTTGCCGAGTGGGGCGCTTTTGACCCCGACCGGCCCTACCACAAGGTTGCCCTGCGCTTCGACACCGCCAACCACGCCGCCGCGGGCAGCGGGCCCGGCGGGGCCGAGCCGACCACAGAGCCTTCGCCGACCGCGCCGGCCCCGGGCGCAAAACCCACCCGGCCGCCGCGGCCGGGCTACCGCTGGGTGCGCTTTTCCACGCCGATGGGGCCGCGCTGGAAGGAAATCAAAATCGAAGGCGGCGAAAGCCCGCCCGACCCCGAGCTTGCCGCCGGCTGGATTACGGTCTGGCAGGGGGGTGGCTACCGCCTCCAGGAGGCCCGGAAATGAGATATTACAACACCGACATCGATGAGGTCTTCGCCGGCGACACCCCGCTGCGGCAAAAAGCCCGCGAGCTCGCCTTCCTGATCTGCGACCAGGTGCAGATCTCCGACGAGCGCGACATCGCCATCGGCAAGCTGCGCGCCTGCGTGGTCTGGGCCGAGGCCGGGAGGTTAAAGAATGAACAGCCTGAGACCGACGACTAAAGGGTTGATGGTTATTTTCCTTGGGATTCTGGTGCTTTACGCCTTCTACAAGGGAGATATGACAACCGTGTCGCTGATTGTCGGGGGGTTTATCGGAATACTGAAACAGGAGGATTGAAAAATGAAGAAATTGACTGCCATCCTGGCGGCCCTCGGCTGCCTGCTGCTACTGCCGGCCCTCGCGCCGGCCGCCGGCGAGGCGGGGACCGGCAGCTGCAAGGCTTTTTTCTCGTTCACCTGGGAGGGGAAAATCGACCCCGGCAACAAGATTGTCATCAGCGGCCTGGGGCCGGACAAGGTGATCCGGCCGATGACCTGCCTCGATCCCGACAAACCCGGCCTGGTGCATAAGTACAAGGTTGCCGATTACGACCCCTGCCAGCTCCCGGACGGCGATTACCAGATTACCGCCCACATCGTCAACTCGTGGGGCGTGGAAGGAGAAGAAAGCCAGGTTTTCCCTATTCCAAAAGACACCACGCCGCCCTCAGCCGTAACCGGCTTTGGCTTCGGCTTAGAGTGATCCACCGCCTCGGGCGGCCGCGGCGATGATCTATATCCTCAACTACAAAGGCTTCTCGGCGGTCTCGCGGGCCATCAAGCTGGCCACCTGGAGCCCCTACAGCCACACCGCCATAGCCGACCACCAGGGGCGGGTGATCGAGGCCTGGCACCAGGGCGGCGTGGTTCGCAGCCCCTCGCCCTGGAGCCGCCACGAGGAGAAAACCCCGGTTACGGTTTACCGGCTGCCGGGCCTCGACGAGGTCGGCGCCGGCCGCATCTGGCGCCTGACCGCCAGCCAGGTCGGCAAAAAATACGATTTTCGCGCCCTGTGCGGCTTCGTCCCCGGCCTGCGCTGGCTCTGGAAGGATGATCCCAATAAATGGTTCTGCTCCCACCTGACCGCCCACGCCTGCAAACTCGGCCGCCGCCCGCTCTTTTCCTGGACCACCCCGCTCTATAAAATTTCCCCCGGCCTGATCCACTACTCGCCGGCCCTCTCCCCCTTGGGCGAAGTCCTGGATTTCGCCGAGTTCAAAAAACTGATCACCCTCGCCGCCACAAACCAATAAGTAAAAATACCTAGTCAACAAATGGTCAACCAAAAACAAAAAGCCCTTAGCGAAAACTCCGCTAAGGGCTTGATATTATTGGTGGGCCATCGGGGAATCGAACCCAGAACCTACTGATTAAGAGTAATTTTATTCATCTTATAAGTACATATTTTTATTCTAGTTTTCTGTTTTTAGTGTTGACGTAATAGTCAACGCCGCTCCGCTGGTCAGGCCTGTTTTTTAAGATATTCCTCGCGCTGGTGGGTAATCTCGCGCCGCCTGACCTGGCTGACGTGCGTGTAGATCTCGGTGGTGCCAATCGCGGCATGGCCGAGTTCGGTCTGCACCGCGCGCAGGTCGCCGGTCGCCTCCAGGGTGAAGGTGGCAAAAGCGTGGCGCAACAGGTGCGGCGTGATTTTGACCCCCACATCGCGGCTGGCCCGGGCCCAGAGAAGTTTTAAGCTTCCCCAGGGGCGGCCGGTTTTCTCGTTGATAAAAATCCAGCCGGTTGGCCGGCAGCCGGCGGCCTCACGGTAGGGCGCCAGCAGGCCCCGGCAGCGCCGCGAGAGAAACGCCGTGCGCTGCCGCCCGCCCTTGCCGGTGATCAGGATTACCCCGTTTTCCCAGTTGACATCTTCCCAGCGCAGGTTGGCCGCCTCGGACCAGCGCAGGCCGGAGTCGTAGAGCAGCCCGGCCAAGGCCTGTTTGCGCGGGTCGCCCAGGGCGGAGATGAAACGCTCAATCTCGGCCGGCGTCGGGATCTGCGGTAGCGGCCGCCGGGTTTTGAGTTTGGGAATCTTGAAGGGCAGTGGGTAGCAATAATCCTGGTTGACCATCCAGCTGATAATCCCACTCAAATAAGTCAACTCCTTGTTTATCGACCCCGGCTTGAGCTCCCCCAGGCGCCGGCCGTTGCTGGCTACCCGCCCGGCCGCTTTGCGCTTCGTGATGTAATCCTCGAGCAGCTGCCGGCTGATCCGGTTGACCGGATAATGGCCGAAGTGGGGCTGGAGTTTTTTTAAGACCAGCTCGATGTCGGCCACCGTGCGCGGGGCCCGGTGGTTGCGCAGCCAGGTGAGATATTCGGGCAGGATCTGGTTGATCGTCGGGTTTTTCAGCGGCCCCCTGGAGTAGCGCCGGCGCAGATCCTGCTCGAGCAGCTCGGCCGCCGCCCGGGGCCCGGAGAAAACCAACCGCTGCCGCTTGCGCTCGGAGTCGTAATAATCGATCTGCCATTTGCCGGGGATCTCGACCCCGCCGCGCTTGTAAGGGCGAACCGCCACGGTTACCGCCCCTCGTTTTGCGCGGTTGCGGCTGTTGCCGCCGCCAGTGTCACCCTGGAGAGATCAGTGCGCAGCAGCAGGCCCGGGCCGAGGTCGGCGAGCTTGCGATCCCAGGCCCGCACCCGCCAGCCGCCCGCCGCCGCGCCGATGATCTTAAATCGGCCACCGCCGGTAAGAACCCCGTCCACCAACCCGCCATCGGCGCCGGCCTCCGGCGAATACAACGGCAAGACCTGCCCCGGCGGGGAGTCGCATAAACGATAAACCCCGCCCGGCTTAAGCTCAACCGCCGGCCGGTGATGGGGGCGGGGCTGAGGCTGAAGTTTGTTTTTTTTGTTTTGCAACTCGCTTGACCATGGGCCAATATAATCATTAAATTTTATCCTGCCGTAAGAGTCACAGGGCCATACCGCCCACCCCTGCCCCAGCTCAACCTCAGCTTGGGTACGGTAAATAACCAATAGCCCACCGGGGCCGGTTTTATCTCTATAAAAATCAACAAGCTGGCGCGCTTCTGCCCTGGTGAGATCAGGTTTATCGGCACAAACCGCAACCTTGAACCGCCCAAAAGACGGCGGGACTTCTTCGATAGATAAGACCCGGCAAGGTAGTGGTGGTCGGCGGGGTTGCGCCGGGGGCTCGTCTTTATGATCTGCCAGGGTTGCAACGACAGCCACAGCCAAGAGAACAAGAAGCAGGGGTGACAGTCGGCTCGCCGGCCGCTTGACGATTATGATCTTCTCCGCTTTATATTGTTTATCAGCGGCCATTTCCCTTTTCCACTCCCTACATCAAAGATAAATAAACTATATTATCGACAACTTGAATCAGCGCCGGCCTCCCTGTCCTGGTGATTAAGACCCGGGGTTTTGGACAGGGCCATGGGCCGGGCCGCGCTACCCTGAGTCCGGGTCGGCCGCAATCGGCGCCCGGCGCCGTTCCTCGCGCAACTTACGGTAAAATTCCTTAATTTTCAGATCCAGCAGCTCGGCATATTGGCTGTCCGACAATAATATTTCCTCCGCCTGCTCCAGGCGAAACTCCACCCTCTCGAAAAGCAAAGCCCCATCCGGCCGCGCCTGGTAATTAGCTCTAACCCCGTCCCGAACTTCGTTTGTTTGTTTCGGGCGAGACGGCCCTAAATCGTTTCCCGTATCCCCCGACACCAGCCATTCATAACTGCACCCTGTTTTTGCCGCGACTAATTTTATTTGAGCCTTTGGTATTTTCCCTCGGTGATTCCACGTTCTAATTGTGCTCTGGCTGACATCCATTACCTCGGCCAACTCTGAATAATTTTCGACCCCGAGAGTTGACATTACGCGAGCAAGGGTGTCGCAAATTTGTTTCATATGTAATTTTATCCTTGACAAACGTTTCATTTGAAACTAATGGTAATAAAATATGCAACGGTAAACACTATTAAACATAACAGACAACTTGAGAATTATCAAGGAATGGCAATGGACCCCATATG
>WFRT01000149.1 GCA_015486445.1 Pseudomonadota bacterium
GGACAAGCTTGCCGACCGGGCCGGCGGGGCCGAGGTCCTGGCCGGCCGGCTGGACGGCGACCAGGTGGTGATTGAGACGGCGGCCGGCGAAAGCCGTTTCGCGATTGACGAAGTACTGTCCGATACCTGCCTGACCTGTCCCTATCCCAATCCGGTGATTTCCGACAGCATGGCCGGAGCGGAGCTTGAGAAGCGGCCGGCCGCGGCCGACGAATTCAAGGTGGTCGAGCAGTTTGCCGCCCTTTCCGAAGACCGGCGTTGGGAGCGCTTTGCCGCCGAAATGAACAAGTGCATGCGCTGTTTTGCCTGCCGCAACGTCTGTCCGTCCTGCTACTGTCCGACCTGTTTTGCCGAACAGAGCCGGCCCGAATGGGTCGGGGCCGGGATCAATCCCTCCGACAACCAGGTTTTCCAGGTCATGCGGATGTTTCACATGGCCGGGCGCTGCGTTGACTGTGGTTCCTGCGTTGAAGTCTGCGCCGAGGGGGTCGATCTCAGGACTTTCCTGAAGAAACTCGATTACGACGACTGGAAACTGTACGAACACCGGGCCGGGGCCGATCTCGACCAGCCCTCGCCCCTGGCCAGCTTCCGGGAAAACGATGACCAGGAGTTCATCCTGGAGCCCTGAAGACCGGTCGTAAGGCCGGAAGAAATTTTACGGAATTGAAAACATGAAAAATTTTCTCGAAGAGGTCAACGCGCGCATCGGCGGAGTGGCGCTGCAGAACTGCTATCACTGCATGAAGTGCAGTTCCGGGTGTCCCATGGCCGAGGTGATGGAGTACCAGTCAAACGAGATTATCCGCATGGTCCAGCTTGGTGAGCGGGAGAAACTGCTCAACAGTTCGGCCATCTGGCTCTGCGTCTCCTGTGAAACCTGCGTCACCCGCTGCCCCAACGCCGTCGACATTCCCCGGATGATCGATGTGCTGCGCCAGATGAGCCTGGAAGCCGGAATCAAGCCGGCCGAGCCCGAGGTTGTCGCCTTTCACCGTGCCTTTCTTGACACCGTCAAGCTCGGCGGTCGGGTCAACGAACCACTGATGATGGTCTCCTACAAGGCCCGGACCGGGACCTGGTTCAAGGATCTGGTCATGGGACTGAAAATGCTGCTCAAGGGCAAGCTTTCGCTGGTTTCGCCCCGGACCCGCAACCGGACCGTGATCCACCGGATTTTCAAGCGCACTTCAAAGTTGTAAAGGAGGCTTTTTTGGAATATTCTTATTATCCCGGATGCTCGCTGCACTCCACCGGCAAGGAGTACGGCCTCTCGGTAGAGGTGGTCAGCCGGGCCCTGGGGCTGAAGTTGCATGAGCTGTTCGACTGGTCCTGCTGCGGCGCCACCTCGGCCCACAGCACCAGCTTCGATCTTTCCGTCGCCCTGCCGGCCCGCAACCTGATTTTCGCCGAAAAACGCGGCCTTGACGTGATGATCCCCTGCGCCGCCTGCTACAACCGTTTCAAGATGGCTCAGCACCACCTGGCAAACGCCCCCGGACTCCGGGGAAAGGTCAGCGAAACCCTCGGCTACGAATACCGGGGCACGGCCGTAATCCGCAGCCCGATCGATATCTTTCATCAGGATGTCGGTCTCGAGACCCTGGAGGAGAAGGTCAGAAAGCGCCTGGCCGGGCTCAAGCCGGTCTCCTATTACGGCTGCCTCTGGCTGCGGCCGGCCGAGATCTGTGATTTCGAAAATCCGGAAAACCCGGTCAAGCTGGACGAGATTATGACCTCGCTGGGAGCCGAAAGCCGCAAGTGGGCTTTCAAGACCGACTGCTGCGGCGGCAGCCTGACGATCAGCAAAACCGGGCAGGTTGAAAAGATGGTCGGCCGCCTGATGCGGATGGCCGTTGAGGCCGGGGCCAACTGCGTAGTTACGGCCTGCCCCCTGTGCCTGGCCAACCTCGACATGCGGGCCCCGGCGGAAAACCGGTTGCCGGTTTTCTATTTCACCGAGTTGATGGCGCTGGCCCTGGGACTGGAAGGGCCTGAAAAGTGGTTCAAGCTCCACGGCACCGACCCTCGGCCGCTGCTCAGATCCCTGGATTTACTCTAGCGAACAGGTACAATATGAAAGCGAGACTGATTGAGAAAACGGCCCTGGCCGGCGTGATTGACAAACTCAGGGAGAAACTGCCGGTCTACGCCCCGGTCCGGGAGGGCCGCCGGGTCCACTTCAAGTTTCTTGGGGAAGGGGATACGGTCCAGCTCGAATACGGCAATTCCGGCAACGCTCCGAAAAATCTTTTTTTTCCCCATACCGAAACCCTGATGCGCTTTACCCGGACCAGCCGCGGCCACGAGCTGGTCGACGGCGGCCCGTCGGATGCGGCTCGGGAAATGGTGCTCTTCGGGGTGCGGCCCTGCGACGTCCGCAGCTTTACGCTGCTGGACTATGTTTTCGACCAGGACAAGTACACCGATCCCTACTATGTTGCGCGACGCCGGGCGACCACGGTGATTGCCCTGGCCTGCGTCGAACCGCCCTATAGCACCTGTTTCTGCACTTCGGTCGGCGGCCATCCGGCCTTGGCCGAAGGTGCCGACATCATGCTGACCCAACTTGACGGTGACCACTGCCTGGTCGAGTTCCTGACCCCGAAAGGGGAGCGGCTGGCGGAACTTTTCGCCCCGGCGAAAGAGGCTGACAAAAAAAGCCTTAAACGCAGGGAGGAACTGGTCGAGGCGGCCGTTGAGAAGATCAAGTCGGAGGTTCCGGCCGCCCAGATCAAGGACTGGCTCGATGAGAATTTCGAGCATCCCTTCTGGGATAAGATTCACCAGAGCTGTCTCGGCTGCGGCACCTGCACCTACCTCTGTCCGACTTGTCACTGTTTCGATATCCGCGACGAGGAAGAGGGGGATCAGGGCATCCGCCTGCGGACCTGGGATACCTGCATGTACGCCCTTTACACGCAGGAGACCTCGGGCCACAATCCGCGCCCCAGCCAGAAACAGCGCTGGCGCCAGCGCCTGATGCACAAGTTCAAGTATTTCGTTGACAATTTCCGGGAAATCTCCTGTGTCGGCTGCGGGCGCTGCGTTGTCAACTGCCCGGTCAACATTGACATTCGCAAGCTGATTTGCGACATCGGCAGGCTGATGGAGAAGGGGGAAGAGGAGTAAACCTTCCCCGGGACGCCGGTCGACAGGTTGAAGCTTGTCGGATCGCGCCGCCGGCCTTAAAGAAGCACCTTGCGCACGGCTGGCGTCCGGCGCGTAGAGAAACCGAAAAATCATCTTTTACCAGCGGTCAAGCCATGATGCAGAATCCCTACATTCCGGCCCCGGTCGAGATCGTCAAGATCATCACCGAGGTTGACACCAAGGATATCAAGACCTTCAGGTTCCGTTTCCTGAAACCCGCAGACCGGGAAGCCTTCAGCTATCTGCCCGGCCAGTTCGCCGAACTTTCGATTTTCGGCCGGGGCGAATCGCCGATCGGCATCGCCTCGTCGCCGACCGATCCCGACTACATCGAGTTCACGGTCCAGAAAGCCGGGGTCGTGACCACCGAGCTTCACAACCTGGAAGAAGGGGAGGTGATGGGGGTCCGCGGTCCGCTGGGCAACTCCTGGCCGCTCGACTACCTGAAAGGCAAGAACGTCGTCCTGGTGGGCGGCGGTTTCGCCTTTACGACCATTCGTTCCCTGATCAAATACATGCTCGACGAGCGGCACCGGTCCGACTATGGGAAAATCACCGCGGTCTACGGGGCCCGCAATCCCGGTCTGCTGCTCTACCGCGATGAACTCAAGGAGTGGGAGCAGCGCGACGACATCGAAATGTTTGTTACCGTCGACAAGGGCGATGAAAACTGGCAGGGCCGGGAAGGTTTCGTGCCCACCGTCTGCCAGGAGGTCGCCCCCGATTCCGACAACGCCGTGGCCCTGATCTGCGGCCCGCCGGTCATGATTCGTTTCACCCTGCCGGTTTTCTACGAACTCGGTTTTTCGAAGGAAAACATCTACACTTCGCTCGAAATGCGGATGAAGTGCGGCATCGGCAAGTGTGGTCGCTGCAACGTCGGCAGTAAATACGTCTGCAAGGACGGCCCGGTTTTCTCGCTGGCCGAACTCGAACAGCTGACCCCGGAGTATTAAAGCGCCGTTGGGGGGTGGAAAACGGCGAACCCGCCGTAAAAAGCCGGTCTTTTGACCGGCTTTTTTGTTTGACAGCAGGTTTAACGCCATATAAACTCATTTCCGCCCCCGTATTCGGGCAGGGCAACTATTCAGCTAAATTCTATCTCCCTTCTTTCAGGAGGGGGCGGGGGTGGTTTTTCTGAGCGGTTTCGGAAAGATTTCGTCGTTTTTCCCAGCGAGCGGGAGCCCATAAGCATTGCAACTGTCTGAGCGTAAGCGAGTTTTGCAATGCGGGCGAAGCGAGCGCTGGAAAAACAGAAA
>WFRT01000150.1 GCA_015486445.1 Pseudomonadota bacterium
CCAAATCCAGTTCCGGGGATGAAAAAGCGGAAAAAGAGTATCAGCAGACCTACGACAACGAGGTCATGCTGTTTACCGACAACATGGTCCACACCCAGACCAGCGCCAGCGACTTCGTTCACGGCCTGGCCCGGATCGCCGAACGGCATGGCATCTCCGACTGGGAAACCCTTGACAAAACCTACATCGCGATTGGCCGGGGACTGAAAAAGGCCGGGCTCGACAAGGAAAAGCTCTACACCCTGCCGCTGCTTTCGGAACTGATGTCACCGCGGCCCAAGATGATGAAATACATCATCCAGGGCTACGAATCTTAAAAACCGGTGTCCGGTGTGTTGCGGCCGGCGCTCTTCTTAAACCGTCTGAGGCTGCCGGCCGCCCTCTTTCTGGCGGCGGGCCTGGCCGCACTCCTTTTCCTGTGGCGCCCGGCGCTTGCTGTTGCCGGCCCGGCCGGAGAGATCCCGGAAAGGGTATCGGTGCTCTATATCGAGGCCAATACCGGGGACTCCAGCGGCGGTCACGCCGGGCTCAGAATCGGCAGCCAGGTCTTCCATTACCAGTATGGCGACCAGGGGCTGCTGGTTCTCAAGCGGGAAGAGTGGAGCGCCTTCCGCGACTTCTACAACGACCTCGGCAACCGGGTAATTTACGAAGCCCGGCTTGATCTTCCCCGCCAAACCTGCCTTAAAATCCATGACCATTTCACGTTGGAGCTGCTGCGTCAGGATGCCAGGCAGGCCCGCTTCCAGCAGGGCCGGGCCTGGGTCGAGCTGCTGGCCGCGGCGGCCGCCGGCCGCCCCCTGCCCTGTGACCTGCGGACCGTCGGTTTTTTCGACGCGAACCATACCGGCGGCCGGCCGGCTGCGGAACTCAAAAAAAAGATCGCCGGGCGGCTGGGGGGCGACTTTCTCACCCGGGAGCGCCGCCGCCTGCTGCCGTCCCTCTCCCACCTGCCGGACTCGCCAAATTCCTTTACCACCTGGCACGAGCAGCGCTCCCTGCTGGCCGCCCTGGAAATCCTCGACCGGGAACTGGGGCTTGATCCCCGCAGCCTGGTCACCGTCCCGGCCCAACCTTCGGGGTGCGGCCTGACCCGGCCGGAGCGGGAGAGGCTGGTTGAAATTGAACGGGGCTTTGCTGAAACCGTCATTAAACTGCTTCAATCCCGCCGTCCGGACCGGGGTTTTCCCCTGACCCTGGCCTGTGCCCGCTACCTGGCCGTAGCCCACTCGCTGCGGGAAAACCGCCTCCTGCTGCTCAACGCCTGCCCCGAAACCGCTGAAACCATTGATCCGCTCAGCCAGGCCGGCAGCCTAAAAATCCTGCAACGGCTGGCCGACCAGACCCGGCTGGAAGTTACGGAAAAACGCCGCCGGATCTTTTCACAAAGCGGGAAAAACAATGAATTTTTCTGGTGCCGGCTGGAAAACGCAGCCACCCGCTACG
Organism: Pseudomonadota bacterium; assembly: GCA_015486445.1. Taxonomy (GTDB): domain Bacteria; phylum Desulfobacterota; class Anaeroferrophillalia; order Anaeroferrophillales; family Tharpellaceae; genus JAADEO01. The sequence goes on from WFRT01000150.1 coordinate 1,447, forward strand.
CCGAGCTTCAGGCTGTCGCCGGCGGCAAATCGACCATGCGGGTCTATCCCGGCAACGCCATCCCGGCCCGGCCGGGAAGCGGCTGGCTGCGACAACCCTTCACCCCCGGCCCGGCCGCCGCCCGGCTGCCCGAAGCCCGGCAGGCGCTTGCACAACTGGAAGCCGAATATGACCGCCGCTTCGGCTACAACCTTTTTACCCGCAACTGCGTCACCGAACTCTTCGCCACCCTGTCCCGGGCCCTGGACTCCGGGGCCCCAGCCGTTTCCGACAGCGGCCTCGGCCAACCGGAACGGGAAGTGATAAACTCGATATCATTCATCCCCTGGCGCATGTTTGAACAGGTCAGAAAAGGTCTCCATCCGCCATCCGTCACCTGCTACCCCTCGCTCCGCCAGAGGTATCTGGCCGCTCTCTACCAGCAGGAACCCGACCTCCTCGTCTACCTGAAAGAGTGCAATACCCTGACCTCGTCCCTCTACCGGTCCGGCGGCCAGGTACCTCTGGCGGAGCGAGGGGTAGCAGGTGACGGCCGCCGGATGGAGGCCTTTTCTGACCTGTTCAAACATGCGCCAGGGGATGAATGATATCGAGTTTATCACTTCCC